>JAHFSL010000173.1 GCA_023265785.1 Candidatus Coatesiibacteriota bacterium
CAGGCGGATCAGGTGCACACCCTGGGCGTTCCGACCGATCTCTCGCACATCCTTGACCTTGGAGCGCAGGAAGATCCCCTTGGCGGTCGTGAGCATGACCTCGTCGGCGTCATCCACCCGCATCACGCCCACCACGGGACCCGTGCGGTCGGTCACCTTGAGATTCACGATCCCCTTCCCGCCCCGCCCCGTGACCCGGTACTGTGCCACCGGGGTGCGTTTGCCGTAGCCGTGCTCGGCGACCGTCAGCAGGTCACCCTTGCCGTCCGTCACGGTCATGCCGACCACCCGGTCGCCCTTGGCCAGGTTGATGCCCCGCACCCCGCCGGCGGACCGGCCCATCGGGCGGACCTGCTTCTCCTTGAACCGGATCGCCTTACCCAGTGCGGTGGCCATCACGATCTCGAAGTCGCCCTGGGACTGGACCACGCCGATCAGGGCATCGCCCTTCTTGATACTGATGGCCCGCACGCCGCGCGCCTGTGGATTGGCGAATTCCGAGAGGGCAATGCGCTTCACATGGCCCCCGCGGGTCGCCATCAACAGCCAGGCGTTGTCCTTGAACTTGCGCACGGCGATGGAGGCGCAGACACGCTCGTGCTCCTGGAACCGCAGGATGTTGACCAGCGCCTTGCCCCGGGCGTACCGGCCGGCCTCGGGCACCTGGTAGGCCTTGAGCCAGAAGACCCGGCCCAGCGTGGTGAAGAAGAGGAGATCGGCGTGCGTGTCCGCCACGAAGAGCTCCTCCAGCCAGTCTTCTTCCTTGGTCTCCGCGCCGGTCACGCCCTTGCCGCCCCGCTTCTGGGACCGGTACTGGTCCACGGCCTGCCGCTTGATGTAGCCCGCGTGGGAGAGGGTGATGACGACCTCTTCCTTCGGCACGAGGTCCTCCATCTTCATCTCCTCGGGCGCCGCGCCGGTGATCTCCGTGCGGCGCTTGTCGCCGAACCGGGTCTTCAATTCCACCAGCTCGTCCCGGATGAGGTCGCGGACCTTCCGTTCCGATTCCAGGATGCCCTTGAGCCGGGCGATCGTCTTGAGGAGTTCGCGGAACTCCTCGTCCAGCTTGAACCGCTCCAGCTGGGAGAGGTGGGCCAGCCGCATGTCCAGGATCGCCTGGGCCTGTTCCTGGTCGATCTTGAGGAGGCGCATCAGCCCGGTCCGGGCCTCGTCGGTCCCCTTGCTGTCGCGGATGAGCCGGACGACTCGTTCCAGCGCGCTGATCGCCTTTTTCAGGCCCTCGACGATGTGTGCGCGCTTCTCCGCCCGGGCCAGCTGGAACTTCGTGCGCCGCACCACCACGTCGCGCCGGTGCTCGATGAACAGCCCGAGGAGGGTCTTGAGGTCCAGGACCTTGGGATGCCCGTCCACCAGCACCAGCATGATGACGCCGAAGGAGGTGCGCAGGGCGGTGTGCTTGTACAGGTGGTTCAGGATCACCTGGGGCACCTCCCCGCGCGAGACCTCAATCACGATCCGGATGCCCTCGCGCGAGGATTCGTCGCGCAGGTCCGAGATGCCCTGGATGGTCTTGGCCTTGACCAGGTCCGCGATGTGCTCGATCAGCTGGGCCTTGTTCACCTGGAAGGGGAGTTCGGTCACGATGATCCGCTGGCGCTCACCCTTGAGCTGTTCGATCTCACACCGGGCCTGCATGAGGATACTGCCCCGCCCCGTCGTGTAGGCGTCCTTGATCCCGCCCCGCCCGAGGATGAACGCGCCGGTCGGGAAATCCGGGCCGGGAACGGCCTTCATGAGTTCGCCCATCGTGGCGTCCCGGTTCTCCAGCAGGAGAATGAGCCCGTCCACCAGCTCGCCCAGGTTGTGGGGCGGGATGTTCGTGGCCATCCCCACGGCGATCCCCGCGCTCCCGTTGGCCAGGATCAGCGGAATGCGGGTCGGCAGGACCACCGGCTCCACCCGCGAGTTGTCGTAGTTGGGGATGAAGTCCACGGTGGCCTCGTCAATATCGGCCAGGACCATGGCCGCCAGCGTGGACAGCCGGCACTCCGTGTAGCGCATGGCCGCCGGCGGGTCGCCGTCCACGCTCCCGAAATTGCCCTGGCCCTGGATGGGCATGTACCGGGTCGAGAAGTCCTGCGCCATCCGGACGAGCGACTCGTAGATGGCCTCGCCGCCGTGGGGGTGCAGTTTGCCCATCACGTCGCCCACGACCAGCGCCGCCTTGCGGAAGGGCTTCTCGTGGGTGAACCCCAGGTCATACATCTGGTAGAGGATGCGGCGTTGGACGGGCTTCAGGCCATCCTTCACATCGGGCAGGGCGCGCCCGACGATGACGCTCATCGCATAGTCAATGTACGAGGACTTCATCTCCTCCTCGAGGTTGACCCGGGTCACGGCGCGGGCCAGCGGCGGGGGGGGAGGAGGAGGAGCGCCCCGGCGGCCCGTGGGGACGGCCACGGTCAGTTCGAGCTGTTTGGCGCCCTTGACGGGCTTGGCCGATTTCTTTCCCTTCTTGGCCATTACCTATACATCCAGCGTCCGGACTTCCGCCGCGTAGGCCTGGATAAAGGCCCGGCGGGGTTCCACGGCATCGCCCATGAGGATGGCAAAGATATCGTCAGCCAGGGCCTTGCGGGCGTCCTCCAACTTGACCTGAAGGAGCACGCGCTGTTCGGGGTTCATCGTGGTTGCCCAGAGTTCTTCGGCGTTCATCTCGCCCAACCCCTTGAACCGCTGGACCGTGGATCCGCCCTGGCCCAGGTCCCGGACCTGGATGATCAGGTCCCGGGCCGTTGCGGCCTCGAATTTCTTCCCGCCCTCGGAGGTGAACGCGAACCGCATGACGGGCCGGCCGCCCCGGCCGATCTCCGGGTCCAGCGTCAATTCCTTCCGGGACAGTCCCGCCTTTTCCAGCGTGGCCAGGTGCCGCGCCAGCTCCACGACATCCACGAGGTCGGTGAGGCCGGTCACCAACTGCTGTTTGTGCTTGAGCAGTTCCTCCCCGCTCTTGCCCCCGGTCCCGTTGCGCCGTCCCGGCTTCACGCCGGCCTTGGCGGCGGGGGTCCCGGCCGGGGGCCGGAACTTGGCCAGGTACTTTTCGTACTCCTCGGCCGTGTAGATCAGCTTTTTCCCGGCCGTCGTCTCGACCTCATACAGCGGCGGCTTTTTCTCGTCGGAGTACTCAAAGGCCGTCTTCGTGTTCACGCCCTTGCGGGCCAGCACGCCCAGGATTCGCCCCGCTTCGATGAGCGCGATCAGGGTTTCGCGCAGGCGGTCACCGGACAGCGTAATGGCGCGCCCCTCCAGGGTTTTGAGGGTGGCGCCCTCCGCGGCGGCCTCCACAAGGAACACATCCATCTCGGTTTCATTCTGGATATACCGCTCGCCCTTGCCCCGCTTGACGCGATACAGCGGGGGCTGGGCCAGGTAAATATAGCCCGCATCAATCAGCTTCTTCATCTGCCGGTAGAAGAAGGTGAGCAGGAGGGTTCGGATGTGGTGGCCGTCCACGTCGGCGTCGGCCATGATGATGATCTTCCGGTACCGCACCTTGGAGGGGTCCACGGCCTCGTTGCCGATCCCCGCACCCAGCGCGGTGATAATGGACCGGATCTCCTCGTTGGAGAGCATCTTGTCGATCTTGGCCTTCTCGACATTCAGAATCTTGCCGCGGATCGGCAGGATGGCCTGGTACCGGCGGTTGCGGCCCGACTTGGCCGTGCCGCCGGCGGACTCGCCCTCGACGATGAAGAGTTCCGCCCGCTCGGGATCCTCCTCCTGACAGTCGGCCAGCTTGCCCGGCAGGCCGCCCCCGTCCAGCGCGCCCTTGCGCCGGGTGAGTTCCTTGGCCTTGCGCGCCGCCTCCCGGGCCTCGGCCGCCAGCAGGCCCTTCTCGACAATCCGCCGCGCCACGCCGGGATTCTCCTCGAGGAAGGTCTTGAGCCGGTCGTTGACGACGGACTGCACGAGGCCCTTGATTTCGCTGTTGCCCAGCTTCGTCTTGGTCTGGCCCTCGAACTGCGGTTCGGGCAGGCGGACCGAAATGACCGCGGTCAGCCCCTCCCGGACATCGTCGCCGGAGAGGGTCATCTCCCCCTTGAGCCACCCCTTGGCCTGCGCGTAATCGTTCAGGGTGCCGGTCAGCGCGGCACGGAACCCGATCAGGTGCGTCCCGCCCTCCACCGTGTTGATGTTGTTCGCGAAGGCCAGGACCGTCTCGCCGTAGGAGTCGTTGTATTGGATGGCCGCCTCCACCTGAACCCCATCCTTCTCGCGGGTGATCCCGATGGGCGTGGCGTGGAGGGCGGTCTTCTTCTCGTTGAGGGACTTCACGAACGCCACCACCCCGCCCTCGGCCTGCCAGACGGACTCTCGGGCGGGCTTCTTGCGTTCGTCCGTCAGCGAAATCTTGAGCCCGGCATTGAGGAATGCCAGCTCGCGCAGGCGGGACGCCAGTGTGTCCCAGGAGAATTCCAGGACCTCGAACACCCTGGTGTCAGGCTTGAAATGGACCGTCGTGCCCGTCTTCCGGGCCTCGCCTGCCGACCTGACGGGGCCCTGGGGAACGCCCCGGGCATACTTCTGGGTGTGGATCCGGCCGTCCCGGCGCACCTCGACATGCAACCACTCGGACAGCGCGTTGACCACGGAGACGCCCACGCCGTGCAGGCCGCCTGAAACCTGGTAGGTCTTGCGGTCGAACTTGCCGCCCGCGTGCAGGACGGTCATGACGACTTCCAGCGCGGATTTCTTGAGCTGTTTCTGGGTCTCGACGGGGATGCCGCGCCCGTCATCCACCACGCTCACCGAGTTGTCCGCGTGGATGACGACCTCGATGGTCTTGCAGTGTCCGGCCAGCGCCTCGTCAATCGAATTGTCCACCACTTCGTACACCAAATGGTGCAGTCCCTCGAACGCCGTATTGCCGATGTACATCGCGGGCCGCTTGCGGACGGCCTCCAGCCCCTCGAGGACCGTGATGTTCTCGGCGGTGTAGTTCGCGTCCGCCACCCTGGCCACGCCGTTGACCGCGGGCTTGGGCGCCGTCCTGGCGGCGGGCTTCGCCGGCGCGCGGCGCGGTGCCACCTTCTTCTTAACGGCCATCGAAGCGCCTTGGCTTCATCCGGATCTCGGTGACCGCCCTTCCCCCGAGGAAGGTGTTGATTCGTTCCAGCAGGGCCTCCCGCCGCAGGTTGAGATGGTCGTGCATCGCCGGATGGTCAAAGGTCACGGTCAGCCGCCCGCCCTCCAGCCGCTCGGGGGCGCACAGCGGCGCGAACTCGGGTCCCGCGGCCTCCGCCCAGCGATCCATCAGTCCGGCCTCGACGGGATCGCCGAGCCGTAAGGACTCGAGGACGGCGGTCAGCACCGAGCGAACTGGGCGGGGCGTGGCGTGTCGGATGTCCATGCGATCGCGGCCTCCTCGGCCCCAAGGGGGGACACGGTATGGGCGCGCACGGCGAACAGCGTGCGGGCGGCGCCCGGATCGGGCGCGTGGGTGGTGGTCAGCAGGGCCTGCGGCAGGCCCTCGAGGACGGCGAGCAGGCGCTCACGGCGGGCGCGGTCCAACGCGGTCAGCACGTCATCAAGCAGGAGGAGCGGCAGTCGGCCCAGCCGCGCGCCCAGGTGTTCGGCGCACCCGAGGGCCAGCGCGAGAATCGCGGACCAGATCTCGCCCGAGGAGCCGTGGGCCTTGAGCGGCCTTCCGGCCAGGACGATCGCCACCTCGTCGCGGTGCGGCCCGCCCAGCGTGGTCCCGACGGCGCGGTCGCGCCCGCGGTTCGCCTCCAGCGCCGCGGCAACCGCCTCGCTCCAGGCCGCCTCGGACGCGTCCGCCGGGGCGGCGACCGTGGCTTCGTAGCGGAGGGTCAGGTCGCGGCCCGCCATCGCGCCGGTCAACTCGCCATGCCACGCGGCCGCGCGCGGGGCCAGGGCTTCGACGGCCCGGACGCGGCGGGACAGCAGGGCGCCGGCCGCGCGCGCCATCGGTTCCTCCCAGATCGCAACCTCGCCATCCGTGGCGTCGGGCCGGGACAGC
>JAHFSL010000174.1:0-5119 GCA_023265785.1 Candidatus Coatesiibacteriota bacterium
CAGAAGTCGGGCGAGGGATCCTCGTCCTTCACCTTGACCGCGCGTTCGGCCACCATCCGGATTAACTTCTCGCGCGTGTCCCGGTACCGGCGCTCCGCCTCCAACCACAGGTCGGCGGCGATGGCCCCGGGATCGTTGTCCAGCGAGATGGACATCCCCGGCCCGCCCTCCCCCGCCGCCCGGTGCGTGTTGTCGAACTCGGGCGATCCCACCCGCAGGTCGAGGTCGAGGAGCCGGTCCTGGTCGTGCTTGACCTCCGTGATCCCGCCCCACGCCCCCACGATGCGGAGCGACCGGGCCTCGGTGATGCTGGCCCCGAGGTAGTACACGGGATATTCCTCGAGCTTCGAAAACTTCGCGAACAGCCGGCCCGTCTCGGCCGTCAGCGCGGCCAGCACCGGCGGCACATCATCCGCACCGGCCGGAAGGGCCAGGCCGAGGCACGCGAGAACGGTCGCGCCAAATCGCATCAGCGGCCTACTATACACGCGCCGCCGCGCCGCTCAGGGCGCGGGAGCGGCGGGGATTTCAGCGAGTCCGGGGGTGTCGGACAGGTATTTCGCGCGGGCGGCGAGCCAGGCGGGCGTGACCGGCGACGGGGCGCGGGGCGCCCGCGCCAGCGGACCGTCAGGCCGGGGACGGTACGCGGCCATCGCCGAAAGCCCGATGGCGCCGCGCCACGCGGGGCCCACGAACCCGGGGTCGCCGACCCCGGCGAGTGCGTCCTGCCCGGTGGCGCGACGGTAGTCCGCGAGGGAGGAAAACTTTTTCCACGGTAGTTTTGGCGCCTTGATTCCCCAGGCGGCCGGATCCCAGTTGGTCCCACCCCACCGCAGGAGCGGCCCGCCGGACTCCGCCTGCCAGAACCAGGTGCCATTGAAGAGGTTCTCCTGCCGGGTCGGCTCCGCGTCCACCGAGACCGGCACCGCCCCGCGCCGGCCACAGCAGACATTGTTGGCGAACACGCACCGGGCCGGCCAGCCGCCGTCCCCGATCCCATCCGGCCACCCGCTCACTTCCATGGCGGCCGCATTGTTTCCGGTCGCGAGCACCGTGTTGTCCGCCACGATCGAATCCTCAAAGGTCTCAATGACCCAGAACGGCGGCCGGTCATCCTCGGCCACGCACCGGCGGACCAGGTTGTGCCGGCTGGTCTTGGGCGCCACCTCGGTCGTGTTTCCGTTGCCCATCAGCATGAACCCGTAGTGCTCGTTGTGGTGGGAGTAGCAGTCCTCGATGACCGAGGCATTGACGCTGTAGTCCAGGTCGAACCCGCCCCGCTCCCCGGAGGTGTGGCACCGCCACGCCTCGCACCGGCGCATGGTGACATTGAGCGCGTTCCAGAACCACTGGTTGAGGAAGTAGTTGGCGTCCGTGCGGCACCGGTCCATCAGCACATGCCTCCCCCCGTTGAGGTAAATGCCGCCCCACCCGGCGTTGGACCAGGCCGAGCAGTTCCGGATAATTCCGTCCCGCCACCCGCCCTGGTGCCAGCCCTCCACAATGATTCCGCCCCCGCGATTCTGGTAGGCCAGGCAGTTCTCGATGACCATCCCGTCAATGCCATCGCTGGCCTCCCAGGTCCCGCCGGCGTGGATCCCGATGCCCCCGCAATCCGACGCCACCACGCCCGTGATCCGCAGGCCCTGCGGCCGGGAGCCCGTACCCGACCGGGTCGCGCGCACCGACAGCCCGTTTCCCTCGCCGCCAGGATCGGTCGTGACTTCCAGGTCCCGGATCGTCCAGAAGGACTCGTCGCGGATGGCGACGGCGTCCGCCCCGCCGCCATCCACCACCGGCCTTGGGCCCTCCCCGTAGGCGCCCAAGGTGATCCACGCCGAGGCGGTTCCGCTCCCGGCCGGGCGCAGGGTCCCGTGCCAGTGGCCGCCGCGCTTGAGGAGGATGGCGTCGTCCGGCGAGAACACCCGGCCATTGACCCGGTCCAATGTCCGCCACGCTGATGCGGGCTCCAGCCCGCTCCGCGCATCGTCGCCCCCTTCCGCATCGAGATGAAACCGCCGGGTCGCCGTCACCGGTCCCGACGGCGCATCATGGAACCCACCGGGATCGTCCGCATCGGCGGGTAGAAAGGCGCGTCCGCCGCCCGGATCATCCCGATGGTCCAGCGTGTCGCCGGCGGGCCGGGCCGACCAGGCCAGCGTGAGCGCGATCCGCTCCACCGTCAGGTCCGCATCCTCACCCTCCACCTTGAGCCGGAGGACATGGTCGCCCGGCTTCTCCACCCGCACCTCGGCCCGGAACCCTGGGACGAAGGTGTTGGCGATCCAGGCCGATTTCAGGTATGGCTCGACATTGATGAGACCCCGCGAGGGATGGCGCGGCCGCACGCCGTCCAGGTCGTAGGCGATCGCGCGCGGCTCGCCCTCGTTGCTGGTCACCCGCACCCACAGGTACCAGACCCCCGGCGTGGGCAGGGTCACGGTCCGTGAGAATAATGGACCGCTTCCCTTTCCTGGGTGCAACCTCCCGCCCGTCGCCATGATGGGCAGCCGATCCGACCCCGACAGGGCCGCCAGCGCACTGGCGGGCGGGATTGCGCCAGCCACCAGCCAGAGTACGAGCACCGCCGCCTGCATCATGCGCCGCCTACTATACCCGCCGTTCGGGCAGAACCCGGTCACTCCTCGGCCGGAGGCGAGGGGGCAGCGACCTTCTTTTTCCTGGCCTTGGACTTGGCCTTCTGTTTAATTGCCGGCTTCTCGGGGTCACCGGCGACCGTACCCGCCGGCGGCACTGCCGGTGCATTGTCAGCGCGGCCGGCGGCGGGGGGCCCTGCGTACAGGATTGAAATTCGGTGCGTCGTCGCCAACTCCCCGAATGGCTGGTACGCGTAGTCGAGGCCGAAGGAGCCCAGCCTGACACCGGCGCCGGCGGTCAGACCCGTCAGCCCGGGTGGCGCCGCCCTCCCGATCCAACGGTAGCCGGCCCGCACCAGCGCCACGCGTACCGGCGCAATCTCAACACCCACGGCCACAAGAGGTTGGTGATCGGCCAGTGTGAAGCCCCCTTCGCCGGACAATCGGAATATGCCGGAGGGACGCCAGGCAGCACCCGCACGCAGTTCCGCCGGCAGGCCGAATCCGCCCGATTTCGGACCGAGCCGAGCGGCGGTCACGCCAAGCGCCAGGTCGGTGCCGACCGGGATCAGACTGCCCACGGAGACGCCCAGGGCCATACCACCCGCAGCTTCCCGCGCCCCCGCCACGGCACATCCGGACCAGCCGCTGATCACCGCGGGATTCGCGATCGCGACCGCACCGATCGCCGCCAGGTCCGAGACGGCATCGGTTCCGGTCTTGGCGCCCGTGGCATCCCGCAGGTCGTAGGATCCGAACTGGAGCATCGCCACGCCCAGCCCCGCCGTCACTGGCCCCACCGGCCAGGCCGCCGCGAGGAATTCCACGGCCGCACCGGGTCCCAGAACGTCGTACATCGCCACGGCGCCGACCGACTTCTGCTGGCCCAGCCCCCCCGGGTTCACCGTCACCGCCGTGGCGTCGTCGGCCACCGCCGTAAACGCCTCCCCCATCCCGGCGGCCCGGGCGCCCGTCGCCAGCGTCAGAAACTCCCCCCGTGCGGACCCGGCTCCCGTGGCGGTGCCCTGGGTCGCCACGGCCGCCCCGACGCTCCGCGGCGCCAGGAGGGCGACCGTCATGAGCCCCATCCACTCCGCCCGGATCACGGCTTCGGGCCGACCGGGTGCTGATGGCGGCGACGGCCCCGCTCCCGGGGGGCGCTCAGCTCGGCAACGATCCGGTCCCGCATGCGCTCCAGGTTGGCGCGCCGCTGGGGATCGGTCTCCACGGCCAGCCGCCGATTGACCGCCGCCAGTTCCAGCCGCAGCCGGTCCAGCCGCACCCGGGCCCGCTGTTGGCTGTGCGATGGGGGCCGTGAGGCCGCCGGGGCCGCCGTCGCCGGGGCACCCGTGATCACCATGAGGACAAGGATCGCAGACAGAATCCGGATCATCGTTTCACCACCACCTTGGCCACGGTGAACGACTGCTGGGTACCGCCGGCCAACATCGCCGTGGCCTTCAGCCAGTACGGACCCGGGGCCCAGCCCAGCATCGCATCCACCTGCACCTCTCCATCCGACTGCCGGACATTCGTCCACCGGCCCGACCAGACCTTCCGATAGGCCACGGTGTACACCTCGATCCGGACCTCGTCAGCATCCCCCTCGAGGCGGAGCGCCACGACCAACCGGTCGCCGTTGACGGGACTGGGGTAGGTCACGAGGTCATCATCGAACCGCGGCGCGACCGTCGCCGTGGCCAGGGCCGAGGCGCCCACGGTGAATCCGCCGTCCTGGCCGGTGGCGGATGCCGTCAGGGTCAGTCCGCCCGGCCTGCGGGCGGTCAGCGTCCAGACATAGACCACCGAGGCTCCCGCCGCCAGCGTCTGCCCCGCCCCCGGCACGGGCCCGCCGGTGAGGTCCGCGGCGGCCGGATCGGCGAGCAGGAGGGACGGCCCGACCGCGGTGGCCGGGCTGGCACCCGTGTTCGTCACGGTCATCCGGACCTCAATCGTCTCGCCGATCTTCAAACGCGCCGGGACCAGCGCAACCGCCACCTTGAGGACCGCCGCAGCCGTCACCGTGACGCTCCAGGGCACCGCGGCGAATGCGGAGACCGGCCAGCCGCCGTTGCCGTCCACGCCCCCCGCCGCGGGCACGAAGGCCACGGAACCCGTCGCGACCGCCGCATAGGTCCAGGTGAATCCTTGCGTGGCACCCCCGGCAATCGGCAGCGCTCCCGCGGGGACGGGACCACCCAGCACCGCCACTGCAGCCGTCGGGATGGGGTTGGCCCCGGCTGTCGGCGAAACCAGGACCGCGGGGGCCTGGCCCGTATTCGCAACCCAGAAGGTCACCGTGATCGTCTGGCCCTGCCGCAGCGTGAACGGGAGCGCGCTGGCGGTCCCGGTCAGGACCGCGGCCGTCTGGATCGCCAGGGATCCGGAAGCGGTCGCTGTCAGGGCCCCGCCCAGGGCTCCCTCCGTCCCGGACGCGGTGGAGGTGAACTTCTCTGTTCCGGCCCCCGCTGCCGTGAGCGTCCAGGTGAACATGGCCGACCCGCCCGCGGCCACGGTGATGG
>JAHFSL010000174.1:5177-5998 GCA_023265785.1 Candidatus Coatesiibacteriota bacterium
ACCAGAGCGTGGTGGAGACCCCGGTCGCCGCAGCCTCGCCGGTGTTCACAAGGGTCTGGACCACGGTCACGACCTGCCCCACCGAGGCGGTGGCGGGAGCCGACGTCAGGACCGCGGCCAGGGCCGCCCGCCGACGCAGGAGTACCGTCCGGGTCGCCGCCGCGGTGATGGACCCGAAGGTCGCATCCGTCCCGGTCGCGGTGCCCGTGAAGGATGCGGCGGCCGATCCGGTCACCGAGAACGTCCAGAGGTAGGTGGTCGACGACCCCGGCGTCAGGAGCGCCGGCCCGGGAGGGAGCGGTCCGGACAACGGCATCAGGAAAGGCGCCCCCGCGTTCACCTGGAGCGCGGGAAGGACCCCGGTCGCGTTGGCGGTCCCGGTATTGGTCGCGGTCAGCGCCACGGTCACGATTTGACCGGTCCAGGCCGTGCCGGAGGGGGACACCGTCACACCCGAGGCGAGGAACGCGCGGTCGGCGGCCGTGAATGCGTCCAGCCCTGCCACGGCAATCGAACCGCCCGTTCCGGCATTAATTCCCGCCACCGTGGCGGAGAAGTTCACCGTCCCGGAGCCCGAGACGCTGTAGGTCCAGGTCCACTGCCGCGCCCCGCCACCCGAGGCGATCGTGGAAGCCCCGGTTGGAATGATCCCCCCCTGCGGCACCACCAGCGTCCCGCCGGAGGTCGTCCAGATCGTCGCCGTGACGCCCGTAGCGTTGGCGTTCCCGGTGTTGGTCACGGTGAGGACCACCTTCACCCACTGGCCGGGTCCCGCCGGATCGGGTGTGACAGCCAGTGAGGCAGTGAGAGAAGCCGAGGGA
>JAHFSL010000660.1 GCA_023265785.1 Candidatus Coatesiibacteriota bacterium
GACGGACACTGTGAGCCCGCAAATCGTCAATGTGGCGTTCAATGGCATTACGCCGGACGCGGTGATCGGGACGGCGAGTGGCACGCTCTTTGTCTTCACCACGACCTCGGCGGGTCTCTCGCCCGGCAACGCCTATACCTTCACGATCACCGGCCAGGTGGGGATGGAGTGCTCGGTCAAGACGGTGTCCAACGACTTCCAGGCCACGCTGGGCGGGGATTGCGGGGTCCCGACGATGCAGGCGGCCGGGCTGGCATCATTCACGCTGAACCCGCCCCCCACCGCGATGACGGTGGTCAAGTCCCAGACGCCGGCGAACCCGACGGTCGGCCAGCCGGTGACCTACGCCATCACCGTGGCCAATACCGGGACGGCCACGCTCTGGACGGCGTCGGTCACCGACACGTTGTCGGCTGTGATCGTCTCGGCAACGACGATCGACAGCGCATATCCTCCGGCCGTGCTCACCAGCATGGTGGGTTCCGGGACGCGGTACGTGTGGTCGGGGGGACCACTCCGGTGGCGCTATATCGCGCCTGCGCCGACAGCGCGGCGTGAAATGGCGGTTGCAACCAGCGGAGCCACGCTGTACATGGCGGGCGGGTGGAATGGCGTCCTGCAGGCGGGTCTGGAAACCTATGACACGACCACCAATACCTGGGCGACCCGCACTGCCATGGCGCAGGGCCGCTGGGGACCGGGCGGAGCATTCCTGAACGGCAAGTTCTATGTGGGCGGCGGCAACAATGCGGTCGTGCCCCTGTCGTCCTGGGAGGTCTACGATCCCGCCACCAACGCATGGTCGAGCATTGCGGCCAACCCGATCCAGCGCGACAACTTTGCCTGCGAAGCCGTCGGGGGGACGTTGTATGTCTGCGGTGGTTCCAATGGCGGTCCGTTGTCGTCGGTTCATGCCTATGACCCGGCGACCAATACCTGGACGACCAGGGCTTCGATGTCCACAGTGCGTTGGAACCATCCCGCCTCGGCCGTCCTCAATGGGTTGATCTATGTCTTCGGCGGCGGCACGCCGGGTCCGGCCGCCACGGTGGAAGCGTACAACCACTTGACGAACACCTGGTCGCCGCGGGCTTCGATGCCCGGCCCCCGGCAGGGAATCTACGCCGCGACCTGGGAGGGGAGGGTCTATATCTGTTCCGGCGGTGACGCGGGCGGTCCGGTCCAGCCGGTCTGGGTCTACGATGTGGCGGGCGATTCGTGGTCCGTGGCCCGCGCCTCGAACACCCCGCGGACGGGGGAGGGGGTGGGGATCATCGATGGTGTTCTGTATGCCGCGGCCGGTTTTGACGCAGGAGATGTCGCGACATCCGAGGCCGCCGATATCGGCCTCAGGCCCGGCGCCTCCTTCACGATCACGATCACCGGCCAGGTGGGTGCGGTCTGCGGGGCGGTAACGGTCTCCAATACCGCCTACGTCACCACGGCTGGAACCTGCCAGGGATTGGCCCAGTTCAGCAATCCGACAGGATTCTCAGTGACCGGTCCAACCAGCGGGTTCACGGTCGTCAAGACCCAGACGCCCGATGCCCCGGTGGTCGGGCAGGCCGTCACGTACAGGATTCTCGTGCGGAACACCGGGACGGCCACGCTGGGCGGCCTCCTCATTATGGATTCCATCTCGCCCGTCGTGACGGGTATCACGACCCAACAGTCGGTTGGCGTTTCGGTTCCGACGATCACCCAGGCCGGGTCAAGCGGGACGCGGTACGAGTGGACGGGACCCGCCAGTTTCGCGCCGGGAGCCGTGCTGACCATCACGGTCACCGGGGTGGTGGGCCCCGTGTGCCAGGTGACCCCAGTGACCAACACGGTCTGGGTCGGCGGCACCCCTGCGTGCGGGGCGCCGGTGCAAAGGCAGTTCCTCGCGAACGGGACCTTCGCGGGATCGGTGATCACCGCCGCGGCGGGCACGCCGACGGGCGGTTTCAATGGCGATGGAATCGCGGCCACGACGGCCCAGCTCAACGCCCCGCACGGGGTGGCGTCCGACGCGACGGGCAACCTGTACATTGCGGATCTGGGGAATGC
>JAHFSL010000661.1 GCA_023265785.1 Candidatus Coatesiibacteriota bacterium
CTTGGCCGAGAGTGTCCGCAGCCCGCCCGTCGCACCGCCCGCCGAGCCGAAAATGACCAAGGCACGGAACCAAACCCCCGCGGCGAACCCCAGAAACCAGCCGGTCCAGGCGAGCCAATGCGGGTTGTAGGGCAGGCGAACCAGCCACCACTCGTGCCGCAGGCCCTCGGGGATCGGTCCGCCTTCCTTCTGCCATTTGAGATACGGCTCGAAGAGCGGACGATTCTTGGCAAACCAGCTGCGCTTCAAGGGATCGCGCTCGTGGCGATGCCGCGCCTCGAGATCCTGCAGGACCTTGGGCTCGCGGACCCACTTATCGAAGTACCAGATGATCGGGGTGTATCCACGGCGGCGGAATGCCTCGACGGTGCGGGCATTGGCGTACATGAATTGGCGTGAGGCAGAAAAATCACCCGACCACAAGCCGGCGCTCGCCACGCCGTACTGACTGATCCACCACGCCCGGCCCCGGTAGAAATCCCGCCCGGGATACCACACCAGGAGCCACAGGGCCCCCACCAGCAGCGGCGGCACCACAGTCCGGGCCAGCAGCGCGCCGCGACCGACGGGACGGCTCATGGCATAGCCGAGGGTCTCGCCGTCGGATTTCATGCCGTCGAGCAGACTGGTCAGGAGATAGCCGGTGATGCCCGCCACGAGAACAATCATCCCCTCGCCGGGCATCTCGGGCCGGAACCACCAACCGCCCGGATCGGCATCGTCAATCAGCCCGTGCAACACCCAGGCCGCCAACGCGAATCCCGCCGCCGTCACGATGGAAGCCGACCGGAGAGCCGCGACGCCAAACCGCGCATGGAACAATTGATTCATGACATCACCTCCGCCTGCGCCCAGTCGCGGGTCAGGCCAATGCAATAGATCAATCCGAGTCCCGCCAGCGCGAGCGGAGCCAGCACCGGCGCGTGGGCCCACCACCAGTCCGCGGGACTCGCCCGGGAGGTGTCCACCGCGTGCGCCAGCACCGGGGCCCACATGGCCGCCAGCAGGATGCCAAGCGGCGCCATCTTCAACTTGAAGGACCGGCGGGCCATCCGGGCGCGGAGCGGGATGCGCGGCTCGGTCATCATCCCGAGCGCCATCAGGGCGATCGCGCCGTAGCCCGCCAGCATCATGAGCCCGTCGCCCAGCCAGCCACCGGCCGGCGTGCCGCGCGCGAGCGCGCGCAAAACGGCCGGGGTCCCCACCACGGCGGCAGCCAGCGCCACGGTCGCCATCCGGCGCCGGAGGAGCGTCAACCGGCCCACGGGTCGGGTCAGCAGATACGCCAGGTCCGCCGGCCCGGCGTCCCGCCGGTCAAACGCGTTGCCATCAGCCGCGACGCAGGCCCCGAGCAGCCCGGCGAACAGGAATCCCCCGAAGGACACCTCCACCGACGGCACCCCGCCGGCTTCCGCGTAGAGGCACGCCGCGGCGCCGTAGCCGAACACCACGACGGCCGTCCCGTACTGCGCCAGCCGTTGTCCTTCCCACCGGAACAACCCCCGCCGGTCAGACATGGGCCACCTCCCGCGGGTCATGGGCCCGGATCAGTTCCACGCCGACGTCCTCGAGCCGGCCGCCGCGCTCCTTGAGTCCGTCCATCGTCTCCTCGTACGCGATCCGCCCGCCCGCCATGACCCCGATGCGGTCGCACACCCGCTCCAGATCGGTCAGGATGTGCGAGGAGATCAGAACCACCGGCCGCCGGTCGGCGGCATACGCCATGAAGCTCTCGAGGAATTCCACGCGGGACACCGGGTCGAGGCCGGACAGCGGTTCGTCCAGCAGCAGGGCCGCCGGACAGCCGGCCAGCACGACTTCGAGCTCCAGCCGCTTGCGGACGCCCTTGGACAGCTCGGCGACGCGCTTGCGCCCCGGCAACCGCTCGGAGGCGATCCACTTATCCAGCGACGCCGGCCGCCACTCGTCCCGCAACGCGCGTTCAAACGCGATGATATCGGCCACCCGCGCCCAGCCGGGAAGGATCTCGCCCTCCGCGACATACCCCACCCGCCGCTTGGCGGGCGGGCACCCTTGCCCCAAGTCC
>JAHFSL010000662.1 GCA_023265785.1 Candidatus Coatesiibacteriota bacterium
GCCGAACTGCCGGTACCGTCGGCCGACGTCCTGGCCCACCTCCCGGAGGTCCGCTGCGACGCCGCCGGGGCTGCCCGGCTGCTGGGCGGGCAATTCATCGCGGCCCCGGCCACGCTGGCTGTCGCCCCACCGGGCTTTGTCCGGCTCGCCACCGCGGCGGGTCCCCTCATCGGGATCGGCCGATGTGAACCTGATGCCGGCACGGGCCGCCTCATCCGGCCTGAACGAATGTTGCCGGGCGGCGTCGTCCTGGCGTGACGGTCCACCAGGGCCTCCCGGGTCGGAACCTGCGCCTCAGCGCCGCGACCATCGGGGTCTTCGACGGAGTGCATCGTGGCCATGCCGCGATCCTCCGGGCCACGCGCGACCGGGCCGGGACGGGCAGCGCAGCGGTCATCACGTTTGACCGGCACCCCCTGGCCACCCTGGCCCCGACGGTGGCACCACGGTGCCTCATGACCCTGGGTCAGCGGCTCGAGGCATTCCGCGCACACGGGATCCGGACCGTCATCGTGCTGAAATTCAACCCGCGGCTTGCGGCCCGGCCGGCGGAGGAGTTCGCGCGGACCATCCTGGCCCGCCGTCTGCATGTCGCCCACCTCGTGGTGGGGTACGATTTTCACTTCGGCCGTGGCGGAACCGGTGATGCGGCTCTCCTCCAGCGGCTTGGCACCCGGCTGGGATTCGGGCTGACCGTGGTTCCCCCGGCGCTGGACCACCGGGAGCCGGTTTCCAGCACGCGGATCCGGCGGCTCGTCCGGCTGGGTCGGTTGCCAGAGGCGACGCGGCTGCTCGGCCGGCCCGTGATGCTGGCCGGACAACGGGTGCGGGGGCGCCGGCTCGGCCGGAAACTCGGGTTCCCCACCATCAATTTGCGGCCGCGGAATGAGCTCCTCCCCCCGCATGGGATCTATGCCGCGCGGCTGGGCCGGACCCCCGCCGTGGCCTACCTGGGTGCCCGGCCCACGGTGGACCGGGAAGGGGCCGAGGCCCTGCTGGAGATCCACTGCCTGGCTGCGGCCCCGGCCATCCCGACCGGGAAGACGGTGGAAGTCGCCCTGGTGGCCTGGCAGCGTCCGGACCGGAAATTCGATGGCGTGGAACCGCTCCGCCGCCAGATCGCGCGCGATGTGGCCCGGGCCCGGCGGGTGTTGGGCTTGACGCGGGGCCGACGGGAGGTTTAAGCTTAAATCCTGATGGCCGACCAGGTGAACCCCGCGACCCAGCCCGAGCCGGATTTCACCTGGCGATGGCACCTCAAGGTGCTGTCCATCATCTATGCCTGCCTCGCCGTGCTCTATACGATCATGCTCTACTTCCTCGCGGAACCGGACTTCAAGTGGGGCAGTCAGGCCAAGAACCTGGTCATCCTGTACGCGCTGCCGGGCGTCCTGTGGGCGATCCGGATGTACCTCCTGGACCGCGAGAAGCGGGGCGACAGCGCCTAGGCGATTCCGCCCGCATCCGGGACCATCCCGGATGTGGTTTCCAGCCACCCTTCGTTTGCCAGATTAAGGACAGTCCCGCCCAGGTATCCGCCGGTCCGGTCGATCAGCGCATCCCAACCGGACCAGACGTGAAAGATCCCGAAGACCAATCCCACGGGGTTGAAGACAGCCACGAACGAGAGCAGCCCCAGGACCGCATGCACGATGATCTTTTCCGGCTTGTTCCGGTTGATCGCCTGCCCCACCCCGGGAAGCAGGAGGGAACACACTCCCGCCACCGCGGACCGGTCGGTGACACCCTGCCCGCCATGGATGATCTGGTCGTGGTCACGGGGCGTCTTGCGCTCAAACACGGGCTCCGCACCGAACGCGCCCCGGGGCAGCATCGCCAAACCGGCGGAGGCCAGCAGGAGCGCGGTCCAGGTTGCGTTTCGCATGCCGGGCCCAGTGTAACACCACCGGCGCGAGTGTGATATTCTTGGGGCCGTGATGCCGATCTTTGGGGCCGTGCTGGCAGCGGGTCGGGGGGAACGGATGCACGTGGATACCCCCAAGCCGCTCTTCCCCATTCTGGGCCGGCCCATGATCCAATACGCGC
>JAHFSL010000175.1 GCA_023265785.1 Candidatus Coatesiibacteriota bacterium
GTCGGTGCGGGCGTCGTTTCTCAAGACCTTCGGGGACCAGAACCGGAAGATCGCCATCGCGCGGGCGCCGGGCCGCGTGAACCTGATTGGCGAGCACACCGACTACAACGACGGCTTCGTCCTGCCCGCCGCCATCCAGCGGGCGGCGTGGGTGGGGATGCAGAGGCGCACCGATACCAAGGTGGTCGTGTATTCGGCCACCGTCGAGGAGGAGATCGAGTTCGACATCATGACCATGCGCAACGACCCCAATCACGGGTGGGCGAACTACCCCAAGGGGGTCCTGCACGCCCTCCAAAACCGCGGCTGGAAGATGGAAGGCCTGCACATCTACCTGGAGTCCGATGTGCCCATGGCCGGCGGGATGTCATCCTCCGCGGCCATCGAGTGCGCCACCATGTGGGCGGCGCAGGCCCTGTTTCCCTACACGCTGGATCGGCTGTCCATGGTCAAGCTGTGCCAGCGAGCCGAAAACACCTTCGTGGGCGTCCAGTGCGGGATCATGGACCAGTATGCCTCGGCGTTCGGCCGGAAGGGGCATGCGCTCTTCCTCGACTGCCGCGCCCTCAAGCACGAGGCCGTCCCCGTGCCGCTGGAGAAACACCGGTTCATGCTGGTCAACTCAGGCGTCAAACGCAAGCTCGCCTCCAGCGAGTACAACAAGCGCCGGCAGGAGTGCATGGATGCCGTCAAGGCGATCAAGCCCAAACTGCCCAAGGTCAAGGCCCTGCGCGACCTCAACCCGGCCGAGATCTCGGCCGTGGCGTCCGTCCTGACCCCGGTCCAGCGCAAGCGCGTCGAGCATGTCGTCGGCGAGAACTCGCGCGTCCAGCACGCCGTCACCGCCCTCCGCAAGGGCGACCTGGCCGCCTTCGGCCGCCTGCTGAACGAGTCCCACCAGAGCCTCAAGGACCTCTACGAGGTCTCCTGCCCCGAGCTCGACCTCCTCCAGTCCACGGCGGTGGCCACTCCCGGGGTTCTCGGGGCCCGGATGATGGGGGGCGGGTTCGGCGGGTGCCTGCTCATGCTGGTGGAGGCCGAAAAACTGGAGCCGGTCAAGAACGCCATCGTCCGGGTGTACCAGCACCGGTTCGGGACCACCCCTCCCTGCGATGTGGTGGAACTCGCGGACGGGGCGTCCGAGTTGACCGCCGACCCCTCCAGCCGGTAGACTGATCCGGTCATGCATTGCCAGATTTGCGGCAAGGGAACGATGCAGCGCAACTCGGTCAGCCACGCGAAGAACACCTTCGTGCGGTATGCCAAGCCGAATGTGAAGCGGATGCGCCTCAACACGGGCGGCCGCAACCTGCTCACCTGGGTCTGCACCAAGTGCCTCAAGCGCGGCAACATCGTCGTCGCGCTGCCCCGCCGCATCACGCGTCCCGCCACCACCACCGCCTGACGCGTCACCCTTGAGGCCCCTGTCCGTTCTGCTGGTCGGAACGGGCGCCATGGGGGCGGAACACGCCGCGGCGCTTGCCGGATTGCCGGGCGCCACGATCACGGGGTTTGTCTCCCGCAAGGCCGCCCGCGCTTCAGCCATGGCGAAGCGGTGGGGCGGCCGGGGGTACACGACGCTCCGGGCGGGACTGCGGGACGCCCACCCCGATGCCGTCTTCATCCTGACCCCGACGCCCACCCACCTCGCGCTGGTCCGCGAAGCCGCGGCCGCGGGGGTCGCCGTCCTCTGTGAGAAGCCGATCGCCCGCACCCGGCGGGATGCCGACGCGCTGGTGACCGCCGTCCGCCGCGCCCGGGTCCCCTACATGACCGCCCAGGTCCTCCGGTGGTTCCCCGAGTACGCCCGCCTGCGGGACCTCGCGCGGGACGGCTCCCTGGGCACGCCGGCGGTTGCGCGCCTTTCCCGCACCACCGGGTTTCCCCGGGGAAGCGGCAATTGGTACCCGCGCGGAAGTGGCGGGCCCCTGCTGGACCTCGTCATCCACGACTTCGACTGGCTGCGGTGGACCTTCGGACCCGTGGACCGGGTCTTCGCGCGCGTCGCACCTCACGGCAGGAACCCGGCCCAGGCCCATACGCTGACCCTCGTCCGCCACCGGTCCGGCCTGATCGCCCATGTCGAGGGCGCCTGGGGTCACGGGCTTCCGTTCCGGGCGACGGCGGAACTGGCCGGCTCCAAGGGCCTTGCCGAGTTTGATTCCGCCCGGTTCCACAGCGTGGAAGTCCGCGTCGCCGGGGCGCGTCCCGGCCTGCCGTCCGTGGCGGTCCCGGACAGTGCCCTCGTGGACTCCCCCTACCGCCGGCAGGACGCGCACTTCCTCGAGTGCGTCCGGACGGGCGCGGCTCCGGCGGTATCGCCCGAGGACGCCGTGGCCGCACTCGATCTCTCACTGGCCGCGATCCGGTCGGCCCGGACCGGCCAGGCGGTGCGCCCGTGACCAGCCGCCCGCTCCGGGTCGGGTTCATCTCCTTCGCCAACGGCCACCAGTGGTCCTATGCGTGGGGGGCGAAGGCCGTTCCCGGCGTTGAATTGGTTGGGGCCGCAGACTCCGATGAGGGGCGCCGCCAACAGATCAAAGCCCGGCTGGGCCTCCCGGTGTATTCGAGGAACCGCGATCTCCTGCGCGAAGGCCTCGACGCGGTCTTTGTATGCTCGGAGAACGCCTATCATGGCCGCGATGTGATCGAAGCCGCGGCGGCCCGCGTCCATGTCCTGTGCGAGAAGCCGCTGGCCACGACCGCGGCGGATGCCCGCGCCATGATCGCGGCGTGCGCCCGGGCGGGCGTCCATCTCGGAACGGCGTTCCCCTGCCGGTATGCCACGCCGATCCGTCGGGCGTATGACCGGGTCAGCGCGGGCGCCATCGGCCGGGTGCTGGGTGCCAACACGACCAACCATGGCAGTATGCCGGGCGGGTGGTTCGCCGTTCCGAAACTCTCCGGCGGCGGCGCCATGACGGACCACACCGTGCATGTCGCCGATCTCCTCCGGTGGTTCCTGCACGATGAGGTCGCCGAGGTGTACGCCGAGTCGGGCCGGCTGATCTATCCAACGTTGAAGTGCGACGACTGCGGCGTGCTCTCGTTACGATTCCGGAAGGGCACTATCGCCACCCTGGACGCCTCCTGGTCCCGGGTCAAGGGCTTTCCCACCTGGGGCGATGTGACCCTCAAGCTGTGGGGTGAGCGGGGGACAATCGCCGTGGATGCCTTTGCCCAACATGTCACCGTGTGGGGCGAGCACCCCTGGGAGGCCGGCTGGGGGGACAACATGGATGCGGGACTGGTGGCCGACTTCCTGTCAGCCGTCCGCGACAACCGCCCGCCCACGATCACGGGTACCGACGGCCTCCGCGCCGTCGAGGTGACCCTGGCCGCCTACCGCTCCGCCCGCACCCATAAACCAGTCAGAATCGGATCGAGCCGAGATTTGACAGCAATCCTGCCGTCCCCGACTGATTAGTGAAGACTATATATTAGTAGTACCACCACTCCAAGGACCCCCAGGAATGCTCCGCAGCCTTCAAGCCTTCCGATCAACCTTTCCCGCGAAAATATCTCATGCATTTCTTGAGTT
The DNA here is from genome assembly GCA_023265785.1 of Candidatus Coatesiibacteriota bacterium. Lineage (GTDB taxonomy): Bacteria > Oederibacteriota > CAKKQC01 > CAKKQC01 > CAKKQC01 > JAHFSL01. Next base: position 3,542 of record JAHFSL010000175.1, read on the forward strand.
TCCACGATTTCTGTTTCTTCGAAATGACTGTCCGCATGATGACCTATGGCCGGAGCGTCAAGGTAGCCAGTAACTCTGGCGACAGCAAGCCCCCTCACCGATCCGGTTCCCAAATCGATAAGCAAAGGAATCGGAATGATTGTTCCGGCATCCAATCCAATGCCAGAGGCGACAGGGTCTGCATTTGCATGCGTCAACAACGCCCTCGATGAAGTCAGAATAACCGTCCATGGTTGGCGAGATGCCTTGACGAAGGTAACCCTGTGGTCAGCTGTCCTGTCCAGCTTGACCTCGACAGGGACACGGCCGGCCATTCGGCCGTCCACATACACTGAAGCGCCATCCGGCTGTGAAAGGAGCATGACCGGGACTTCCCTCGGCACCGCCATCATTGAACATCCGCCACATATCATCCCGAGCACACCCATGCTTCCCGACATCAGCAGTCTCCCGCCAAAGTTCAACGTTTTAGCCTCCCCCGAATATACCCAGGGCATAGAGAATCATGAGGCAAAATGCCAGGTTGAAGGCCGCCCCCATGGCAAGAGCCCCCTCAGTCTTCCCAATGTCGCGTACATCCTGCCGATCTGTTGGGTCAACGGCAAAGCGTCCCACGTTGAAATCGTGATCCAATCTTGACTCACGAAAACTGTTGAGAGCACCTCGAGGAACATCCACATAAAGCGGAAGGCCAAGCAGGAGCATGTCCGCAAACATCCACCCAACGGAGCCCCTAACTCGAACCAGCGAATGATGGGCTGGATAACCAGTTTGCCGAATATCAAGTTCGTGTTCCCATGGACTCAATTGAAGAATGACTGGCGTTATTCCGGCAACCAAACCATCGACATAGACGGTCGCCCCCCGAGGGGATGAATCAACCGCAAGTGATCGTGTGGAAGGCCTGAACATTGTTGCACAGCCTGCCAGGGCCAAAGTCAGAATCCCACAGACGAGGACGCTCACCCTGATGGTCAGATGAGACGCCCGCATCAGAGGGAAATCGGCCCTGGAGACGAGACGCGGAGGCCGGGAAACCTGGAAAAATCGCGGTCCAGCGTCACCCACACGCATCCATGCTCCATCGCCAACGCCGCAAACCATGCATCGGCAACGAGCGGTCCGCGAATCCCCGCTCCCTGACAGAAGCCCTCCAGCAATTCCCAATGCCGCGGTCCAGGGTTAATGGCAACCGCCAGGGCATTCCCTCGGAGCCACCGGGCATACTCCAAAGCGTGGCCCATCGAGGTCGGGACCTTGAAGATTCGGGAATCCGTCACGATCCGGAGGAATCCGGAAATTACGGAGTCAGCCATGCCGAAGGGAGCGGGACCGCGCACGGTGCGTTGGAGCCACCGATGGCACTCCCCATGATGCGTCCCATCCTCCAGGAACCCCTGGATAAGGACATTCACATCAGGGAGGACCGCGGCGCTTCTCCATACGATCCAGGTCAAGCAGCCATGAGGTCTTGATGAGGTCCATACCCGGCCGGAGACCTGACCCACGATAGGTCGGCATGGGGCCAAGTTTCGGCTTCGCCTTGACCGCATGGGCAAGGCGCAAACTCAGGCCCTCCGCCACCAGGGCGGTGAAGGTCGTCCGGTGTTGACTGGCATACTGCTTGGCCCGCCGGAGGAGTTCCTCCGGAAGGCGCACCGTGGTTCTCATACCTCCAGCATGTCACATGATATGTCAGTATGTCAAGCAGTTCCCGCCGTGGCCCATGCGACCCTTGATCCACTCGCATGTGCGGAGTACAATGCGTTTTCCATGTGCGGCATCGTCGGATACGTCGGCAAGGGCAAGGCCTCCCCGGTCATCCTGGAGGGGCTGTCCAAACTTGAATACCGTGGGTACGATTCCGCGGGCATCGCGCTCATCACCAACGGCAAGCTGGAGGTCCGGCGCACCGTGGGCCGGCTCGCCAAGTTGGTGGAGTCCCTGAAGGCGACCCCCATTGAAGGAGCGGTTGGGGTTGGGCACACCCGCTGGGCCACCCATGGCGTGCCCTCGGAGCGCAACTCCCATCCCCACTGTGACTGCTCGGGCGATATCGCGGTCGTCCATAACGGCATCATCGAGAACTACCAGGAGCTCAAGAATGAGCTGACCGCCAAGGGCCACACGTTCAAGTCGGACACCGACACGGAGATCGTGGCCCACCTGATCGAGGAGGAGTTCAAGAAGGGTGCGCCAAGCCTGATCGAGGCCACCCGCCGGGCGCTCAAGCTGGCCCGGGGCGCCTACGCGCTGGGCATCATGCGCAAGCAGGAACCGGGCATCATGGTGGCCGCGCGGCTCGGCTCCCCCCTCATCGTCGGGATCGGCGAGGGTGAGAACTACATTGCCTCGGATGTCCCGGCGATCCTGGCCAAGACCCGGAATATCATCTACCTCAATGACGGCGAGGTCATTGAAATGAAGGCGGACTCGTAT
>JAHFSL010000663.1 GCA_023265785.1 Candidatus Coatesiibacteriota bacterium
TGCCCGACGCCACGGTGGCCTTTGGTTTTCCCACCATCGGCCAGACGACCGGCTGGGCGGCCCGGGGGTCGATCGTGGACAACGCCAACTGCCCCCTGCCGCAGTACGATGCAGTCGGGCCGGCCAGGACGATTGTCTACGCCTACAAGGAGGGCCTTCCCGACGTCGTTCCCCCGGGGGACACCGTGACCTATACGATTTACTATGGCCGGCCGGGAACCGCGCCGCTGACCGATATCGTGCTGATGGACACCCAGCCGCCCTACACTCATTACGTCCCCTCCAGCGGATCGCCGCCGCCCGACTCGGGATGGGATCCCGACTATGGGCCGCCGTTGCGTCTGCGGTGGACGATTCCCGGTCCGCTGGCGGTGACGGGTGGCGTGACGGGTCGCGTGACCTTCTCGCTGTCGGTGGATTGGGGGAACGGCGAGACCTTCGAGCCGGGGTCCGGTGACACGGCGGCCCCGGAGGGCGCGCGCCCGCAGAACCAGGCCCAGGCGTTCTTCAACGGCACCACCTGCGCGGCGGGCAGTGCCGTCACCGCCCCGGCGGACACCGTGGTGCGCCGGTTCCTGATGTGGATGCTGGGCGACAACGACGTCCTGTTCGCCCCTTCCTACGGCCAGCCGCCCGACGAAATGATCTATTCGATCTACGTGAAGAACGTCTCCACGACAAAGACCTGGTGGAACGTCACCCTGTGGGACACGGTGCCCCCCGTCCTGGATGTCTGGGGCGCGGGATTCGGGCTGGAGGACTCCTGCGCGGGCTGGACGATGACTCCCACCGGCTGCGCCGCGGCGACTCCGGGCATCCGGACCGGCGGCGGAGCCACCCTCCTGACCTGGCGGCTGGACATGCCCCCCCAAGCCACGCTCTCGGTGCGCTGGAAGGCGTCCGTGCTGGCCACGGCCTCGGCCGGCTCGACCGCCATCAATATTCTGAGTCTCATGGAAAACGGGCGGACCGGGATCGTCGGCGGGAGCGGCCACTCCGGGCCTCCCAAGATCTTCAGCCACCTGGCGCCCATCATCCTGGCGACCACGTACGTCAGTTACTGCGGCTACGCGTGCGACCAGGGAAAGAATTGCAGTGACGCCTTCTACTTCATCCCGTTGTTTCCGCTGAACCGGAAGACCCAGTTCGAATTGCGGGCGATTTATTACGCCGGCCAGCCCTGGTACATTGTGGGGGGGGTGAGCGACCCGATCGGCTGTCTGGTGGGTGACTGCCTGGGAGGGTTTCCGGGCGGGGCGTGCGCGTTCGGGGCGGGCGCGATCGGCGGCGGCGGGGTGGCCGGATGCAAGGCCGAGCGCATTCCCGCCCGGTTCGACGCCCTCGTCTACAACTTTACCGGCCCCATTCATCACATCTACAAGGTGGTCTCCAATTCCCCCGTGGCGTGGGAGGTCCTGCAGGGCGACCCCCTCACCGGTGCGCTCAATTGCGGGGACAGCATGACCTACGCGCCGGCCACGACCCTCTCCTACACGGGCCTCATGCACTACATGTACCGGAGAAAATCCGCCCAGAACGACACGATGGGCGAGCGGCTGATCATGATGAACACCGCCAAGGACCCCTACGGGAACATCAGCCCCTACCTGCCCACGACCGTTCACCTGTTCACATTCAACTACGGGACCCTGGCGTGGGACTACATGCGCACGTACGAGATTGACCATGAGAGCGTGGCGAACGACAACACGACCCTGACGGCTGAACTGGGGCCGTGGCGGACGGTGTCCTCCGCGGCTCAGCTGATCGTCAACCAGTCCATCTCCTCGGCCTTCTGCAACGCCGACGGCGGGTGCAACTGCCACAACCCGTCGGCGTTCATGCCCACCCGGGAGACCGGCAATCTGGTGTCCCGCCTGAATGTCGGCACCTTCTACGGCGTGCCGGAGAACTGGCAGAATCCCGACAAGCTCTACGTCTGCAACGTCGGCGTCGCCGCCGTCTACGACATCTGGCGGTACCTGCCGGTCGGGCTCGGGGGCACCTCGGGCCGGTACGTTCAGGTGGCGGTCAATCTGGCC
>JAHFSL010000176.1 GCA_023265785.1 Candidatus Coatesiibacteriota bacterium
TGATAGGTCGTCTCCATATGAAGGCGGACCACCGGATGCCGGGCCTTTTCAAGCGCGGCAAGCCAGCCGGCCGTCTCCGGCTTCCAGTCCGCACCCAGCGACGTGGCGACGAAGACCCGGTCGGCGCCATACGATGCCGCAGGGGCCAGCGGCAATTCCGCAGGCACGGGCACGATGCCGTTGCCATCCTTGCCGGTGGATTCCGCGACGAGTTGTTCAATCCAGAGCCCCAGCGCGGCAATCCGCCAGTCGAGGAGCAGGGTGAGCTTGTCGTTCCCCGCCTCGGCGGCGCCCGCCAGCGCCCGCCCCAGGGCCAGTCCAGGATTTTCAGCGGGCGGAATTCCCGGCGCGCATTGCCGCGCCATGCCGATCCCGCCGTCCATCAGCCGGCCCACATCCACGCCCAGGAGGGCCGCCGGCACCAGGCCGAAATAAGAAAGGGCCGAATAGCGGCCGCCGATGTCGGGCGGGTTGGTGAAGACCCGCCGGAACCGGTACTCCCACGCGAGACGTTGGAGCGTGGTGCCCGGGTCGGTGATCGCCAGGAACTGCGCGCCCCGGCCCCCGACCGCCGTCGCAAAGTGCCGGTAGAGCGACTCCACCTCAATGGTCGAGCCCGACTTGCTGGAGACCACTAACACCGCCCGGTGCAGGTCAACATCCCGTTCCGCCGCGCGGATGGCGGCCGGATCGGTCGTGTCGAGGACGGTGAGGTCCAGCCCGTCCGCCCCCGTCCCGAAGACGCCCTTCAGGACCTCGGGTGCCAGTGACGATCCTCCCATCCCCAACAGGTAGGCCCTCGTGAACCCGGCGCGCCGCAGGTCCCGGGCAAACCAGACCAATTCGCTGGCCTGCGGTCGCAGATCGCGGGCCACGGTGAGCCAGCCGAGCCGGTTGGCGATCTCGGTGCGCGCCGCCATGCCGCCGGGCCACAGCGTCGTGTCATGCGACCACAGGCGGCGGACGAGGGCGGTATCGGCCGTCACCCGTTCACCCGAACGGGCGGCCACCGCCAGGGCACCGATGCCACCGTTCATACGCCGCGCCCCAGGTCGGGGGCCGCCCCGGGCCGGCCGCGCATCTTCCACTCCAGCAGGGCCATGAGGTAGGCCCCGCACCCGAACGAGGTGGCGAAGATGACCCCGCCCACATTCCACCGCGCGAGCCCCGGCAGGAACCGCGAGGCGGGGTCGGCGGCGACCAGGGCCGTGACGAGCCCCAGGACGAACCCACCCGCGGTCCGGATGGCGAGCGCGGGCCAGGCGGGCATCCCGCCGGGCCACCATCCGTCCCGGTTTCTCGCCACCCGCAGTCCGTAGGCGGCCAGGCCCAGCGCGATCATGGCGCGGCCGCCGCCCACCAGCCAGACGACAGCCGCGGCGACCGCCAGCCCGCCGCCCGCACGCGGCCACTCCATCCCGCCCGACCGGACCACGACCGGCTGGCGGATCAGGTACAGGAGCGCGGCGATTCCCGCCGCGGCGGGCAGGACCCACCGCGGGACCAGCAACAGGTCGCCGAGCGCCATGTCGCGCAGTTCGGCGGGCCCGGCCCGCCGGAGGCCCTCCAGCAGGAGGGCGAGGGGGCCCGCCGTCCCGGCCACCACGCCCCCGCCCCAGGCGAGGAGCGCGGTGATGGCCGGCACCCGGGTCCGGCCCGCGTCCAGCACGAGGGTGACCGGATCGTCGGCCAGGATGGACACCGCCAGTCCGCCCGCCAATCCGCCGATGAGCGCCGCCACCGGCCCGGGCCCCGCCGGGGCCGCGAGGGGCGCCCACGGACCGGCCTCGAGAACCGCGGCCGCCAGCCAGAGCAGGGCGGCGGCGAGAAGCCACGCCTGGAACGCGGCGAGCTCGCCCGTCAGGGCCGCGCCGCGAATCATCCCGTCCAGGGTCAGCCCCGACCGGTGGATGACCCGTCCGACCAGCCCGCCGGCCAGCAGGCAGGCGGCCAGAACGACGGTCGGCGGCAGGGTCATGAGGGCGTTATTGTAGCGAAGCGGGACCGCCGGCGGGAACTTGTCAGGGCCACCCCCGGTTCGCTACCCTATCGGACGGGGAGATACACATGCCATTGGATATTCGCGCCGCCAACGAGCGCGTCAAGCAGGAAAGCCTCTTCGTGGAGGAGCTGCTCGGCGAACTCGGCAAGGTCATCGTCGGCCAGCGCTACCTCCTGGAGCGCCTGCTGGTCGGACTCTTTGCCGATGGCCACCTCCTGCTCGAGGGCGTCCCGGGGCTGGCCAAGACGCTGGCCGTGCGGACGCTGGCCGCCACGGTCCAGGCAAAGTTCAACCGGGTCCAGTTCACCCCCGACCTCCTCCCCGCCGATCTCATCGGCACCCTCATCTTTAATCCCCGGACCGGGGAATTCTCGCCGCGGCAGGGACCGATCTTCACCAACCTCCTGCTGGCCGACGAAATCAACCGCGCCCCCTCCAAGGTCCAGTCCGCGCTCCTGGAGGCGATGCAAGAGCGGCAGGTCACCATCGGCGACACCACCTATCCCCTGGAATCGCCGTTCCTGGTCCTCGCCACCCAGAACCCGATCGAGCAGGAGGGCACCTATCCCCTGCCCGAGGCCCAGCTCGACCGGTTCCTGCTCAAGTTACGCGTCACCTACCCCTCCCGCGATGAGGAACGCGACATCCTGGAGCGGATGTCCACCGGCGTCATGCCCACGGCGAAGCCGATCGTCACGCCGGAAAAGATTCGCGAAGTGCGGTCGCTGGTCCGCGAGATCTACATGGACGAGAAGATCAAGACCTATATCCTGGACCTGACCATGGCCTCACGCGATCCGGAGCAATTCAACATGGCGTCCCTCAAGCCGCTGATCGCCTACGGCGCCTCGCCCCGCGCCACCCTGGCGCTCGCCGCCACCGCCCGGGCGCTGGCCTTCCTGAACCGGCGGGGCTACGTCACGCCCGAGGATGTCAAGACCATTGCGCCGGATGTCCTGCGCCACCGGATTCTCCTGTCCTACGAGGCGGAAGCGGAGAACCTGACCTCCGAGGACATCGTCAAGCGCATTCTCGATCACGTCGAAGTTCCCTGAAGGGAGCCCCGCCGGCATGGCCGCCGCGATGAAGAATAATTCCCCGCCCGTCCTGACGCCCGAATCCTTCCGGAGCCTGAAGCGGCTCGAGATCCGGACCCGGCGGCTGGTCACCGACCTGTTCGCCGGACGGTACCACTCCACCTTCAAGGGACGGGGCATGACCTTTGCCGAGGTGCGCGAGTACGCCCCGGGCGACGACATCCGGGCCATTGACTGGAACGTGACCGCCCGGATGTCAACGCCCTTCATCAAGGTGTTCGCCGAGGAGCGCGAGCTCACCATCCTGCTGGTCATGGATAATTCCGCCTCGCTGAAGTTCGGCACGGTCGAGCGGTCCAAGCACGCCCTGGCCGTCGAACTGGGGGCCCTGCTCACTTTCGCCGCCGCGCGCAATTCCGACAAGGTGGGGCTCCTGCTGTTCGGCGCGGGCGTGGAGCGCTACGTCCCCCCGCGCAAGGGGCGCCTGCACTCGCTCCGGATCCTGCGGGACATGCTCGTGCTGGAGCCGACGGCGCGGGCGACGGCCCTGGGTGAGGCGCTCGCGTACCTCAACCGGGTCCAGCGCAAGCGCGCCATTGTCTTCCTCTTCTCCGATTTCCTGGCACCCGACTGGGAACGGTCGCTGGCCGTGACGGCCCGCCGGCATGACACGATCGCCTTTGTCACCGAGGACGCGCGGGAGCGCGACCTTCCGGACCTCGGGCCCGTCGAACTCGAGGATCTGGAAACGGGCGAGCGGGTCCGGCTTGACACCTCCGATCCCTCGGTCCGCGCCCGGTACGCCGCACTGGCGGCCGGGCGGAGGGCGGCACGCGACGCCGTATTCCGGAAACTTGGCCTGGACACCATCCCGCTCGAGCCCGGCCAGCCTTACATCAAGCCCCTGCTGGGGTTCTTTGAGACCCGTGCCCGGAGGGTGCGGTGAAGCCCCTCCTCGTGCTGATCCTGGCGCTGGCCGGGGCCGCCCTGGGGGGCCCGCGGACTGCGGCGTCCGCCACGCCGGCCGGGGCCGCCACGATCCATGCCCGTGTGGAGATCCAGCCGCAGGCGGTGACGATCGGTGACCGGATCGCCTATGTCGCCACCTTCGCCGCGCCGGTCGGGGTGCGGGTGGTGCCGGCGTACACGGCGACCCGGTTTGACGACTGGGAGGTCCTGGACGCCCGCCCACTGCCCGCCGGGCCGGGCGAGCAGAAATTCGCCCTCACGGTGGTGGTCTGGTCGGCCACCCTGACCGCGGTGCCCCGGATCCCCTTCACCATCAGCGCGCCCGGCCTGAAGCCACAGATGATGCTGATGCAGCCGGTTGCCCTCACGGTGACCTCGGTCCTGGGCCAGGCCAAGGACCCGGGCGAGATGAAACCGCCCAAGGGCATGATTGATTACCGCTCGTGGTGGCCGTGGATTCTTGGCGCGCTGGCGCTGGCCGCCCTTGCCGCCCTCGTGTGGTGGTGGCGCCGCCGCCGTGCCGCCGCCCTGGCGGGCCCGGCCGGACCGGTCGTGCCACCCGAGCTCACGGCCCGTGAGGCGCTGGCCCGCCTGCTGGCCTCGGCCATGCTGGAGGAGGGGCGCGTCAAGGAGTTCTACAGCGAATTGTCGGACATCTTCCGGCGGTATCTGGAGGGCCGGTTCGGGGTGCCCGCCCTGGATCGCACGACCGCGGAACTTCTGCCCTCCCTCCGGGCGCACGGGGAGGTGGCACGGTACGGCGCGGACCTCCGGGAGTTCCTCGAGGATGCGGACCTGGTCAAGTTCGCCAAGCTCATTCCCGACCGCGCGGAGACCGATGCGGATGTGGGCCGGGTCCGCGCCTTCATCGAGGCCACGGCCCCCCAGGTGAACCCGGCCCCGGCGGCCGCGCCGGTGCTGACCCGATGATGTTCGCGAGCCCCGCCGCACTCTGGCTCCTGCCGGTCGCCCTGGCGCTGGGCTGGTACCTCCACCGGTTCGGCCGGCGGGCCGAGGCCGCGGTGGGCCACGCCCACCTCGCCGGCCTCGCCGCCCTCGAGCCCGCCAGGGCACGGCTGTGGCGCCGCCTCCGGCCCGCCGTGCGCGCCGGCGGACTGGCCCTGTTGATCCTCGCGCTGGCCCGGCCCCAGCAGGGTTTGAAGGCCGACGAGCGGGACCTGGCCACCACGGACATCCTGCTCTGCCTGGATGCCTCCGACAGCATGCACGCCGAGGATTTCGCCCCCAAGACCCGGTTTGACGCCGCCAAGGACGCGGCGCGGATCTTCATCGAGAAACGGGACCAGGACCGGCTGGGGCTGGTGCTCTTCGGTCAATTCGCGGTCACCCAGTGCCCGCTGACGACGGACCGGGGGGCGCTGGCCGGCGTGCTCGAGGACACCCAGCTGGGCGAGGTGCCCGGCAACCGGACGGCGATCGGCGACGGGCTGGCGGTGTCGGTGGAGCGGCTCAAGACCACCCCCGCGAAATCAAAGGTCATCATCCTGCTGACCGATGGTGCGAACAATGCCGGCACCGTGGACCCGGTCACCGCCGCCAAGGCCGCCCAGGCGTACGGCATCAAGATCTACGCCATCGGTGCCGGCGCGCCCGGGGGGGGCTACATGACCATGCAGGATCCCGTCTTCGGGGCCCGGCGGGTCAAGGTGGCCGACAGCATCGATGAGGAAATGCTCGAACGGATCGCCACCGCCACGGGCGGCAAGTACTTCCGGGCCGCCGACCTCAAGGGCCTGTACACGATCTTCGGGGAGATTGACCGGATGGAGAAGACGGAGCTCAAGGTCCGCTCCTTTACGGAATACCTTGACCGGTTCGAGGCCCCCCTCCTCCTCGGCCTCCTGCTCATCGCCGCCGAGGCCGCCGTGGCCGGTCTTCTTGTGCGCGAGGTGCGCTGATGGATTTCGCCGTCCCCGCGCGGCTGGG
>JAHFSL010000177.1 GCA_023265785.1 Candidatus Coatesiibacteriota bacterium
CGCTGTTGGACGGCGCCACGCGGATCAAGCTGGAAAAGCACCATGAGAAGGATGCCGAGAAGAACCCCAAGGCGGCGGTCAAATCCCTGCTGGGCCAGGTGCGGGCGCTGGGCATGTCGGCCGTTGCGCTCACCGACCACGGCAATGTCTGCGGGGCGATTGAGTTCTACCGGGAGGCGCGGCAGAAGGGGCTGAAGGCGGTTCTCGGCATGGAGGCGTACCTTGCCGCCCGCGGCCGGACCCAGAAGGATGCGGAGGCGGACAAGAAGTCGAGCCACCTGACCCTGCTCGCCTCCGACCACACGGGCTGGCGAAACCTGGTCCGGCTCTCGAGCCTGGCACACGAGCAGGGCTACTACTACAAGCCCCGGCTCGATCGCGACCTGCTCGCCCAGCATTCCGCGGGCCTCGTGGTCCTGTCCGGGTGCCTGAAGGCGGAGATTCCCCAGCTCCTCCTGCACGGCAAGGCGGAGGAGGCCCGGGCGCTGGCCGGCTGGTACCGCGACCTGCTGGGGCCGGACCGGTTTTTCCTCGAGCTCATGGACCACGGCATGGCTGAGCAGAAACTGGTGGTGCGCGGGCTGGTGGATCTGGGCAAGGCGCTGGACCTGCGCACCGTGGCGACCAACGATGCCCATTTCCTGGAGCGCGGTGACGCGCTGGCGCAGGAGGTGCTGATCTGCATCCATTCCGGCAAGAACTATGACGATCCCAAGCGCCTGCGCTTCTCCTCGGACGAATTTTATCTGAAGTCGCCCGAGGAGATGCTCGCGGTGTTCGGCGAACTTCCCGAAGCGTTGACACGGGCCTGGGAAATCGCCGAGCGGTGCTCGCTCCAGCTGGTGTTCGCGGACGATCCCGGTGGCCGGCTCAACTTCCCGCCGTTCAAATTGCCGCCCGGATACGCCACGCCCGAGGACTACCTGCGCCACCTGTGCGGGGAGGGGGTCACGGCCCGGTACGGGGGCATGCGGCCGGAGTTGGCCGAGCGGCTTGACCTGGAGCTCGAGGTCATCGGCATGAAGGGCTTTGCCACCTACTTCCTGATCGTCGGCGACATCGTGCGCCATGCCAAGGGGGCGGGGATCCTGGTGGGGCCCGGCCGCGGCAGTGCGGCGGGCTCGCTGGTGTCCTATGTGCTGGGCATCACCGACCTGGACCCGCTCAAGTACGACCTGATCTTCGAACGGTTCCTGAATCCCGAGCGAACGGACCCGCCCGACATTGACATCGATTTTCCGGACAATCGCCGGGAGGAGGTCGTGGCCTACATTCGCGAGACCTACGGCCGGGAGAATGTCTCGCAGATCGTCACCTTTGCGCGGATGAACGCCCGGGCGGTGGTCCGGGACGTGGGCCGCGTGCTGGGCTTCCCCTACGGGGAGATGGACCGGCTGGCCAAGCTGATCCCGGGCGGGCCGGCCTCCAGCCTGTCCGCGGGACTTGAACAGCCGGAGTTCCGCGCCGCGCTGGCCCAGCGGGACGAGTACGGCCGGCTCATGGAAGTCTCGCGGTCGCTGGAAAGCCTCGCCCGGCATGCCTCCAAGCACGCCGCAGGGGTGGTGATCGCGCCGCCGGCGGAGGTGGGGCGCGAGGGGGGCCTGCGCGACCATGCCCCGCTCCTGCGGCTGGAGGAGGACACCTTTGCGACGCAGTTCGACATGGACGGGATCAAGCACCTGGGGCTCCTCAAGATCGACATCCTGGGCCTCAAGACGCTGACGGTCCTGGACGAGACGCGCGCCCTGGTCAAGCGGACCCGGGACACGGTCATCGACTACCTCGGCATCCCCCTCGACGACGCGGTCACGTACCGCCTGTTCGCCGAGGGGCGCACGGACGGCATCTTCCAGTTCGAGTCCTCGGGGATGCGCGATGCCATGCGCAAGCTGAAACCCGACCGGCTGGAGGACCTGATCGCGCTGAACGCGCTCTACCGCCCCGGGCCCATGGAGCAGATTGACACCTACATCCGGCGGCGGCGCGGGATCGAGCCGGCGGCCTATGAGGTGCCCGAGCTGGAGCCGATCCTCAAGGCCACCTACGGCATCATCGTCTACCAGGAGCAGGTCATCCAGACGGTGCACCGGCTCGCGGGCTACTCCATGGGCCAGGCGGACTCCTTCCGGAGCGCGGTCGGCAAGAAGAAGGCCGAGGTCATGGCGAAGGAGGAGAAGGCGTTCGTGGACGGGGACCCCGCGCGAAACATTCCGGGTGCCGTGGGGCAGGGCATCCCCCGCGAGAAGGCGGTGCGCATCTTCGAGTTCCTTGAGAAGTTCGCGGGGTACGGATTCAACCGGTCGCACAGTGCGGCCTACGCCCTCATCGCCTACTGGACGGCGTGGCTCAAGACCCATTACGCGGCGGAATTCATGGCGGCCCTACTGACCTCCGAGTCCGGCAGTCATGACAAGGTGGCCGAATATGTGAGCGAGTGCCGGCGCCTCACGATTCCCGTCCGGCCGCCGGATGTGAACCGGAGTGTGGCCGTGTTCAGCGTGGAGCCCGTGGGCGAGGGAGACGTGCCGGCACACGGGGCGGCCAACGGCCATGCGGCGGGTCAGCCGGCCAGCCCGCTCGCGGTGCGATTCGGGCTCGCGGCCGTCAAGAATGTCGGGGAGTCCGCGACGGCCATCATCGTGGCCGCACGCGAGTCCGGCGGGCCGTTCACCTCGCTGGCGGGCTTCTGCGAACGGGTGGACATGCAGGGGGCCAACCGGAAGGTGCTGGAGAGCCTGATCAAGGCCGGGGCGTTTGACGCCCTGGGCGGCCAGCGCGACCAGCTGATCAAGATCCTGCCCCAGGCCATGGAACGCGGGGGCCGGCGGCAGGCGGACCGCGCCACCGGCCAGGAGAATCTCTTTGGAGCCGCGCCCGCGGGCGAGGACCTGCCCCTGCCGCCCATGGACGAGTCGGTGGAGCGCAACCGGCTGGCGTACGAAAAGGAACTCCTGGGGTGTTATGTTTCCGGCCACCCCCTGGCTGACTTCGAGGCCGAAATCGCCCAGCTCTCGCCCCAGAGCCTCAAGGCGGAAAAACTCGAGGGGGCGACCGGCGCGGTCCTGCTCAAGATTGCCGGCGTGGTGACCCGCATTCGGACGGGGGTGGTCAAGAAGACGAATGAAACCTTCGCCCGCTTCGTGCTCGAGGATCTCGAGGGTTCCATCGAGGCGATTGCCTGGCCGGAAGTGATGCGGCGGTCCGGCCCCGCGCTGGCCAATGGGGCCATCGTCATGGTGACCGGGAACCTCCAGCCCCAGGCGGACGGCCGGCCCACCCTGATCGTCAAGGACCTCATGCCCCTGGCCGATGCCCAGGTCCGCCTCACCCGGGCGGTTCACCTGCACCTGCTGGCGTCGGGTCTGGATGAGGGGGTCCTGACTTCGCTCCAGCATGTGGCGGCGCTGTCGCCGGGGGATGCCGCTCTGGTCCTCCACCTCAAGACCCTGCACCACGGGGAGGCGGTGGTGGAAGCGGCCAAGGACCTGCGGGTCCGCCCGACCCGGGAATTGCTGGCCCAGTTGCGGGCGCTGGTCGGCGATGAGAATGTCCGCCTCGCCGACCGCCTGGCCTCCGGGGTGTGATCAAGCCCTGGCGGAAGACCGGGGAGGAGTTCCTGCACGGGGGTTACCAGCAAATCATCCGACGAACGTTTGAGCGCCCGGGTGGCCGGGTCGCCGACTATGAGGTGCGGGTCGTTCAGGATGTTGTCTGCGTGGTGGCACAGACCGTAACCGGAACGTTCCTGGTCGCCCGTCAGTTCCGGCCCGGCCCCGAACTGGTCATTGACGACCTGCCGGGCGGAGGCATCGAGGGAGGAGAGACTCCGGAGGCTGCCGCCCGGCGTGAACTCCTCGAGGAGACCGGATACGAGGCCGGGGTCATCCGGTATCTGGCAGCCAATCCCGTGAGTGCCTATTCTACGAATCGCCGACACAACCTTGTGGCCACCGGCTGCCGCAAGGTGGGCGAGCCGCAGAACGATCTCCGGGAAGAGGTCGAGGTCGTCGAATTGACCCTTGATGCCTTCAGGGCCCACCTGCGCACGGGCGCGCTCACTGATGTGGGTACCGGCTACCGTGGGCTGGACGCCTTGGGCCTGCTAGGATAGATATACCAATGAGATATACAGAGGCAAATCAATGACGGCGATTCTGCTCAAGCTGCCTGACGATCTCCTGGCGCGCAGTGGGCGGCATGCGGAAACCCTGCGCCTTTCCCGGGCCGAGTACATTCGCCGGGCGATTGACCGGATGAACCGGGTGGTGGAGGCCCGGCGCCGGGCCCGGCGGCTCGGTGACGCTTCCCGCCGCGTGCGGGGCGAAAGCCTTCGCGTCAACGCGGAGTTTGATGCCATTGAAATTGGCCCGGAGGCCTGAACGGGGCGAGATCTGGATCGCGGATTTGAGTCCGCGACAGGGAACGGAACCGGGAAAGCGCCGGCCCGTCCTGATTGTGCAGGCGCAGGCGCTCTTGGACGCCCACCACCCCTCGACGCTTGTCGTGCCGCTCACGACCAACCTCGTTGAGGATGCGGAACCCCTACGCGTCCGCGTCCCCCTCGTGGGGCGGCTCAAGAAACGCTCTGACCTGTTGATTGACCAGTTGCGCGCAATCGACAACCGCCGGCTTGTGGCCGGTCCACTCGGTCGCCTCCCGCGTCAGCTGCTGGACCGGGTACGCGCCGCCACGCTCGAGGTGCTCGACTTTACGGAATGAACGGGGCCCGGACAGACAACCAGCGCCGCCGATGCGACGCGTGGCCGGTCAACCGCGCGAGGCGATTGGGATGTAGGGCAGGCCTTCCAGGTCAGGACCCGGGCCGGTGTAGGTGGCCTCGGGCCGGTAGATGACCGCCTTGGGCTGGGCCTGGGCGAACTTCTCCTCCATGACATGGGAGCACCAGCCGGCCACGCGGGAGATCGCGAACACGGGCGTGAACAGGTCCGTGGGGATTCCCATCGCGTTGTAGACGGAGGCACTGTAGAAATCAACGTTCGGGTGCAGGCGGGCCTTGCCCCGGGCGTCGAACTCCGTGCGGGCGATGTCCTCAAGCTTCTCGGACATCTCGAACCACTGCTTGTCGGCGGACCGTGCGACCAAGCCGCCGGCGATGGCCTTCAGGATTTTGGCCCGCGGGTCCATCGTGCGGTACACGGCATGACCCATGCCCATGATTCGTCCGCCCTTGTCGAGCGTCTCCTTGACCCAGGGCTCGAGCTTGTCGGCACTGCCGATGGCTTTCAGCATCTTCATGACTTCCTCGTTGGCCCCGCCGTGCAGGGCCCCCGAGAGCGCGCCCACGCCCGCCGCCACGCAGGCGTACATGTTGGCGCGCGTGCTGGCGACGACCCGCGTCGTGAAGGTGGACGCGTTGAACTGGTGGTCGGCATGCAGGATCAGGCAGGTATCGAACACCTTCGCCGTGTCGGCGTCAGGCACCTCGCCGTTCAGCATGTAGAGAAAGTTGGCCGCATGGGAGAGGTCTTCGCGCGGCGCGACCGGCTCCTTGCCCTCACGCACGCGCGCCCAGGTCGCCACGGAGGTGGCGATCTTGGCGACCAGACGGGTGGCCTTGCGCAGGTTGGCCTCGGCACTATCATCCCCGATCTCGTTGTCGTACCCCGCGAGAATGGGGATCGTTCCCTGCAGGATGTCCATGGGAGAGGTGGACTGGGGCAGGCGGGTCCCGCTCTCGACGATGACTCGGGGAATCCACCGCTCCTTGCGCAACTGGGCATCGAAGAGAGCGAGCTCGCTCTTGGTCGGCAGGTTCCCGTTCAGCAGGAGATAGGCGGTTTCCTCGAAGGTGGAGTGCTGGGACAGCGTCTCGATGGTGTACCCGCGGTAGACGATCTTGCCGCGGATGCCCTCCACCTCGCTGACCTTCGTGTCCGCGATATAGACCTCGCGCAGG
>JAHFSL010000664.1 GCA_023265785.1 Candidatus Coatesiibacteriota bacterium
GCCGGCCCACGCCGGAGCAGGACCGCGTACCGCGCGTCCATTTCCGCCAGGATGCGGTTGAGCAGGCCCGCGCGCGCCACGCGCCGCCCGGCTTCCACCGACAGCGAGGTCGCCAGACTCCGGAGGTCCTCCGGGAAGGCGGCCCGGGGGAGGTTGATGTTGATCCCGACCCCGACAACGGCATGGCGGATGGTCCCGCCCTCGATCGAGCATTCCGTCAGCACTCCCCCCACCTTTCGTCCCTCCAGGAGGAGGTCATTGGGCCACTTGAGCGCCACGGGAAGTTTGAGCCGCGCGCGGATCGCCCGGGCCACCGCCACCGCGCCCAGAAAGGTCAGCGCCTGCGCGACCGCCACGGGGAGCTGCGGCCGCAGGAGGACCGAAAACCACAGGCCGGCCCCGCGGGGCGAGTGCCACGCCCGCCCCCGCCGACCGCGCCCCCGTGTCTGCTCCTCCGCCGTGATCACCAGCCCCTCGGCCGCCCCCCGCCGGGCGCGTGCGAGGGCCACATCATTCGTGGAGCCGGTCCTGGCGAGCCGGACCCGGACCGCCCCGATCATGGGGGATCGTTTGGTCGCGATCAGGTCTGCTGGGACGGCTGACGAATTCCGAGGAACGTGGCGATGCGCTCGAACAACGGATCAGGCGCGAGGCCGTAGCGATCCCGCAATTGGCGCAAGGACCCATGTTCCACAAAGGCATCCGGGAGGCCCGTGGCGAGGACCGGAACAGCCAGGCCCTGCGCGGACAACAGTTCCAGCACGGCACTGCCGAACCCCCCGGCGCGGGAATGCTCCTCAAACGTCACGAGTTTTCCGCACGAGCGAACCAACCCCTGAACCAGGGCCTCATCCAGGGGCTTTACGAACCGCGCGTCCGCCACGGCGACCGACAGCCCGTGTTCGGCGGCCAACCGATCGGCCACGGCCAGCGCCACGGGCAGTTGCGTGCCGATGGAGAGGAACGCGCAATCCCTGCCCTCCCGGACCATCCGCCCCCGTCCGACGGCCAGCGGCTCCACCACGGAATCAATCGCCACGCCTGGCACCTCGCCGCGCGGGAACCGGAGCGTGGAGGGCTGGTTTAGCCGCAGGGAGGTCTTCATCATCCGCGCCAGCTCATTCTCGTCGGCGGGAGCCATGACCACCAGGTTGGGCAGGTGCCGCAGGAAGGCGAAATCGAACACGCCGTGGTGGGTCGGGCCGTCCTCGCCCACCAGCCCCGCCCGGTCAATGCCGATGGCGACCGGAAGGTTCTGGAGGCAGACATCGTGCATCACCTGGTCGTAGGCGCGCTGGAGGAAGGTGGAATACATCGCCACGAACGGGCGGAGCCCGCCGGCCGCCAGCCCCGCCGCGAAGGTGACCGCGTGCTCCTCGGCGATCCCGACGTCATAGATCCGCCGGGGGAATTTGGCCTGGAACCGCTTGAGCTTCGTGCCCTCCAGCATGGCCGCCGTCACCGCCACCACCCGCTCGTCCTCATCCGCCAGCCGGATCAGCGCGTCCGTAAACGCGTCGGACCAGGACGGCAGTTTCGGCTTCACCGCCCGGATCACGCCGGTGTCGGGATCCAACCCGGCGGGCGCGTAGTACGCGATGGGGTCCGCCTCGGCGGCCGCGTAGCCCTTGCCCTTGCGGGTCACCACATGCAGGAGGGTCGGCCCCTTGAGGGCCTTGGCCTGCCGCAGGACCCCGGTCATCAGCGCCAGGTTGTTGCCGTCAAACGGCCCGAGGTAGCGCATGCCGAGCTCTTCGAACAGGACGCCGGGGCCCAGGAACCCCTTGACCTCCTCCTCAAAGTGCTTGGCCACGTGCATCATGGGGGGACCCAGCACCTTGAACCGTTCCAGGAAGACCTTGACGCGGTCGCGCAGGCGGCCGTAAAAGGTGCCCGTCATGATCCGGGTGAGGTAGGCCGACATGGCGCCCACGGTCTTGGAGATGGCCATCTCGTTGTCGTTCAGGATCACGATGAGGTCGGGCTTCACATGGCCGATGTGGTTGAGCGCCTCCATGGACATGCC
>JAHFSL010000665.1 GCA_023265785.1 Candidatus Coatesiibacteriota bacterium
TGTCTGGGGCGGGGTGAATGCCGCCCGGCGCGCGCACCGGCAGGCCCGCGCGGAACTGCTCAAATCCGCCGATGCGAGGTTTCCGCCCGGCGCCGACTGAACCCCCGGCGGTGCGGCACAATAGGCGGGTGCCGCCCTACCCCGCCGTGGCCGCCCTCCTGGTCGTTGCGCCGCTCGCCTGGAGCATGCGCAACGAGAACACCGCGCTGGTCAAGTCACTGGCGATCGGCATCTTCGCCGCGGCCGCGCTGTCCGGAACCGGTCCCGCCGGACTCTGGCGGCGATTCCGAACCGCCGTCCCCGCCCATGCCCTGGTCGGGCTCACCCTCGCCGGGGCGATCGCCTCCCCCTCGCCCTCATTTTCCTGGCCCCCCGCGCTCATGGCAGTGACCCTCTGGCTCGTCGCGGCGGCCGCGGCGGACGCCGTCCGGCCGGATTGCTGGCGGCGAGCCTTCCTGCTCGCGGCCGTGGTCCCGCTGGCGCTCGGCCTCCTGCAGGCCCTCCACCTCGACCCGACCGGCTGGGCGTCGCTCGTGGCGGAGCATTTCCACGGCCGGATCTGCTCGACCCTGGGGAACCCGAATTTTCTTGCCGGGTTCCTGGTGGCCGTGCTCCCATTCCTGTGGTGGCATGCCTCTCCCCGGTCGGGAAGCGGATCCCTTCTGCGCGCGGCGGCCGTGGGCCTGGCGGGACTCGGCATGGTCGAACTGTTCCTGACCGGCTCCAAGGGCGGCCTGCTCGGGCTGGCCGGTGCCGCTGGCGTGTCCTGGCTGGTCGCACGGCGCGCGGACCTGCTTTCCCCGACCGCCCTGCGCCATCGTTCCACCGCGCTCCCGATTGCGGTCCCCGTGTTCGCCGCGTTGGCCGTCCTCCTCATGCCCGCGGAGGTCAGGCGGCGGCTCGTCCCGGCCCTCAACAGCCCGGCGGGCGTGGCGGCCGACCTCGGCCGCAACGAGTCCGTCCGATTCCGCGCCCTGACCTGGGTGCAGTCCCTCCGGATGGCGCGCGAAGCCCCGGTGCTGGGGCTGGGGCCCGGGCGGTACCAGGTGGAGTATCCCCGGTTCCGCCTGCCCGAGATCATCCGGATGTTCGGCCAGCACTCCTATATGACGGACCATCCCGAGAACCTCACGCTGGAAATCGCCGTCGAGCTGGGCCTCGTCGGGCTTGGGCTCTGGCTCTGGCTCCTCGGAACCGCATGGCACCGCCTGTGGCTCCGCCTGCGGGATCCTGCGACCGGTGAACGCCGGCTGGCTGCCGCCGCCCTGGCCGGGCTCGCGGGACTGTTCCTGACCAACAGCTTCGGCGTGGACATCCACTACGGTGCGACCGCCGCCCTGGGGGCCGTCCTCCTTGGGATCGCGTTTCGACCCCGGAACGCCCCGATGGCGGCCGAACCCACGGCATCGTGGGTGGGGGTGGCCCTTGCGCTCCTGCTCGGGCTGGGCTGGACGCGGGTGTATGCCTCCGATGCCGCGCTCGCCCGGGCCCTCGCCTTTTCCGGCGACGCCCAATGGGAGCCCGCCCTGGGCTTCTATACGGAGGCCCTCGGCTGCAGCCCGGCCAATGTGATGGCCCGGTACTTCAGCGCCTCGGCCCTGCTGGACCGGGGACGGCCGGAGGATCTGCCCGAGGCCGAGCGCCGGCTGGATCGCGTCGCGCACGAGGCGCCCGCGTACGTCCTTGTGAACTACAAGTTCTGGATGCTCTATAACCGGACCGGCCGACCGGGACTGGCCCAGGACGCCCTGGCCCGCCAGATCGCCCTGGATCCCCTGGCCGCCACCTTCTACCTGGAGCGCGGGCGGCTGGCCGTGGACCAGCGGCGCTGGGAGGACGCCCGCGCCGACTTCGAAACCGCCACCCGGGTCGAACCGGCCAATCCCACGGGCTTCCAGTACCTCGGCAACCTCGAGGTGACCCGCGGCAGGTACCGGGAGGCGCTCTCCGTGTATCATGACGGCCTCGTGGCCCACCCGGACTCCCTCGAGTTGCGGTTCAACGCCGCCGTGGCGGCCTGGAAG
>JAHFSL010000666.1 GCA_023265785.1 Candidatus Coatesiibacteriota bacterium
CCGGAAGACCAGGAATTTCAGGGGCGTCACGGGCGTCACGAACTTTGACGCCCGCGGCGACACGCTGAACCAGGTCATCAGCGTCTACATGGTCAAGCACGGCACCTGGGAATTCCAGTCGTCCCTGAATCCCCGCTCGCACTGACCGCCACCGGCCGGAAACCGCTCGTCCTTCTTCTCCTCGGGTTGGTTTGCGCCCGAACACTGGTGGGCTGGATTTCCGCGACGAATCTCCTGGACGCCAACCTGGTGGATCCCGGGCAATGGGTGGATGCCGCCGACCGGATCGCAGCGGGACACTGGCCGTACCGTGACTGGACGGGCATCTACGGCCCCGGCCTCTACGCGGCGGCGGCCTGGACGTGCCATGCACTGGGCTCCGGGTGGCAGGCCACGGGCCTCCTGCTGGAGGTGGTCTCGCCGGTCGCGTGCCTCACTCTGGCCGCGGTCGCCGGGCGGACGGCGCTTCCCGGCACGGGCTGGCCCGCCCTGTTCCTGGGACTGACCGGAATCCTCGGGCTGGACGCCTGCTACTGGTCCCCGGGCGTTCGGGTGTGGTGGCCGCTGGCCGCGGTCGCCGTGGCGTCCCGCTGTGCGGGCGGACCCGCCCGGGGGTGGCTGGCCGCCGCTGCCGCGTGCGGCGTGGCGCCGCTGGTGAGTCCGGAGACGGGTACGGCGGCCGTTGCGGCCGTCTTCTCGCTCGCCCTCCTCCTCCGGTTTTCAGTCTGTCCGGTTCAGGTTCCCATCGTGGCGACCGCGGCCGCCGTTGCCATTCCCACCGGGCTGGCCTTTGCCCTGGCACCGGCGGTGGCCGCGGGATTCGCCGGGTCCGCCCGCGAATTGGCCGGGGCCGCCAACTGGCTTTGGGGGATTCCACTTCCCGGCCCGCTGTGGCCCGGACGCCGGCTCACGTTCCTGTCCCCGCCCCTGGTGGCGTTCGGCTGTCTTGCGCTGGCCGGGTGGCGGCTGGCGCGCCGGCGGGACCCCGCCGCGCGCGCCCGGGCCGCCGCCGACCTCGCCCTGGCGCTGTTCGCGGTCCTCGTTCAGCGCGCCGCGTTGGGCCGGGCGGATGTCGCCCACCTCCTCTTCGCCCTTCCCCCGGTCGTCCTGTGTTGGCTCCGCCTCTGGGCCGGTGCGCACGCACCGTTCCCCGCCGCCGCCGGGCTGGCCGCACTCGGTCTCGCACCATATCTGGCCCTCGGTCTGGCGGAGGGTCAGCCGGGTCGCGCCCTGCACGCGCTGGCCGTGAACCGGACCGGCTTCACCACACTCGTTGGCGAAGCTGTCAGGGCGCCGGCGCCGCTGACCGGGCGCCTGACCCGCATCGCCGCCACGGCGCTCCCCCTCGCCCCGGCGGACCGCCCCATCCTTTCCCTGCCCGGTCCCATCTACGCCCGCCTGCTTGGCCGGCGCAACGCCCTGCCGGTCGCCACGCCCGAACTCCTGGGCGCCATGGCGGACGGCGGCCGTGCCGCCCTGGCCGCGCTTGATGCGGACCTGCCGGCCGTCGTGGTCCTGGACCGCGCCCTGGCCCTGCCATGGGACGACTACTGTCTCCATCCCGCCGGGGCCAACGCGGTTGATGGGCCGCTGGGCTGGTCCACCCCCGCCGATGAGGCGGCGACCCGCGAACTGCGCGATTGGCTGGCCTCCCGTTATCGCCCCGCCGGCCAGGTTGAAGGGGCGTGGATTCTCGTCCCGCGGGTCCGACCGGCACCTGCCCGGCGGACCCACGTGGCCGCCCGGCTCATCCCCTCCCCGACGGACCTGGCCGCGCTGGCCCACGGCGACATCATCCGACTGGCCGCCGGGGGATCCACCGCGACCGGTGTCCGACTGACCGCCCGGTGCCGCTACCCGCTGGGGACCGCCTTCCTGGCCAAGACCTTGATCCGGATCCGCGCGGTGGACCGCACGGGGAACGCCACCGAGGGCGTGATCCCCCTGCCCCCGGCGGCCCTCAACCGGGAGGTCCGGATGCCCCTGCCCGGAGCGGCCCTGGACCGGATTGAGCTGGAGATCG
>JAHFSL010000178.1 GCA_023265785.1 Candidatus Coatesiibacteriota bacterium
CTTCACCAGTGCCCCCGCCATGTCGTAGATTCTCACACGGATGTTTCCGGCTGTAGCAGGACGCACCAGAATGGTTGCTTCCTCGCCCCGCTTTGGATCTAGATACCCACGAATGCCACCGACGATCTTCACCGTGCCGGCTCCAATTGGTTCGGTAGGATTCTGGGAAGGGGGTGGGGTCGGTGACGGCATGGCAAGCTTGTAGACGGTCCAGTTCTGGGTGCCAATGCCGATGACGTGATCTGACGAATCAACGGTGGCGTCCCACACACCGATGAATCCTGACATCGAGGGATCGAAAGCCCAAAGCAGGGTTCCATCAGCGGCATACTTGTGAATTTCGTAGGCACCGGAACCATAGAGACTGTTGACCATTCCCGCAACGATAAGGTTGCCGCCGGCGTCAAGCGAGAGAACAGATGCCATGTCATCGAAATGATTGGGAAGGCCGTCGTAGGTGAATTGGGATATCAGGTCGCCAGCGCTGGTGAAGCGCGCGACAATCCAATTCCATCCTTGGCCTTGGGCGCATGCGCTGCTCTGTCCTGTGACGACGATCTCACCCGCAGGGGTGATCTTGACGTCAGCGAGAAATGCGGCTACAGTTCTGCTCCAGACGAGGCTGCCGTCCGTTGCATATTTTCGAATCAATCCGTCGCCGAGGAAAACGCTTCTCCCCTCATCTCCAGCGACCACGATCTCCCCGTTCGGTCCGATTGCCACCCCGAGGGCGGTGTCATTGAGGCCACCGGCAGATCCATACCCCCGGCTCCAGAGAAGATTTCCGTCGGGGTCGTACTTGAGAATCACCCAATCCCGGTCATTGGTGGTTCCGTTGAAGTTTTTTGAATATCCGGCCACGATGACATTGCCCAGAGAATCCACGGTCACCGCACTCGGAACATCCTCATTATTGCCGGGGCCGACCCAGAGTTCGCTCCAGAGTGGGGCGCCATCCTTTGAGTACTTGACCGTCACCATGTCGAAGCCCGATCCACCCATGTTCATTCGTCCGGCAACGACGGGATCATCATCAGGTCCAACTGTGACGGCGGTTGCACCGTTCCAGCCGCCTCCGCCAGCCATGTAGGTTCGAGACCAGATGGGAGCACCGGTTGCATCATACTTTTGCAGGATCCAGGGTGTGGGAAAGTTGCTGCTTGCGGTTCCGGCTACGTAGATATGATCGTGCGAGTCCACGGCAACTCCCGATGTCGTATCGCCATCGCTGGCAGTCTGGTTCCAACTGCGTGACCAGAGGACAGTCGGCGTCAACTCGATGGACGGTGCCGCGGACGTCCAAGGAATGTCTTGGCAGGTTCCATTCGCCTCAACGAACTTGATGAGCATCTCGTCGGGACCGGCATAGCACTCGCCGCCAGGGGAACCCGTCGTGGCGTGTCCGGTTACGTAGAGGGCTCCGGCTGCATCACGCGCGATCCCCTCGCCTGCATCGTAATTGCTCCCATTTGGATAGACACGATAGTCCTTGGACCACAAGAGGTTGCCATTGGAATCGTACTTTCGCAAACGCACCTCGGAGTCCTCGACGCCGGTCACAAAGATGTTTCCCGCCGGATCCACGGTGACGCCGAGAGCCGTTCCGAAACTTGAGGGCGAGGTGGTGGGGGCGCGAGTCCAGAGGAGGAGGCCGTTGGCGTCATATTTGGCAATGAGCCAAATCCCCGAGCCCTGGCCGACCGCAATGATGTTGTGGCCAGCATCGACGGCAGCACCGAACATCTCCGGTGCACCGGAGGATCCCGGGGCAAAGGATCTGGACCACACGAGATCTCCCGCCGGGGTCATCTTGCGCAGGAGCCAATTCGTGTTCACGCTGTACCTGGCGATGATTCCGCCGATCACGATGTCACCTGACGAGTCCAGGGCGACGCATGTGGCCCGATCGTGCTGGGCGCCACCGGAGTTGAATGTCCGGCTCCAAAGGAGCCCGCCAGCCGGGTCGTATTTCCGGACCATCCAGTTCTCACCCTCGCCGATGTCTACGCGGTAGTCATATCCGGCCACGATGGCATTTCCAGACAAGTCAACGCCGATGCCGAGGGCTCCGGCCAAGAAGCCAGGACTGGTGTAGGTCCTCATCCACTGTAGATTTCCGGTTGGATCGTACTTTCGGATCAACCAGCCCGTGGATATTGTGTAGCCAACTCCTGCAGCGACGATATTCCCTGTGCCATCGACGGCCACACCATTCGCCTCATCATTGCTCCCTCCACCCGGGCTATCATAAAGATCTGACCACAATGTGGTTCCCGCTGCATCGTACTTGCGGACAATCCAGTTCCTGCCTTGGCCGGGTGCGGTAAAGTCTTCCATTCCCGCCACGATGATATTCCCGCTTGGATCCACTGTGACTGCGTGGAGGGCATCAGTACCTGGCGTCGCAAGGGCAGGTGATCCAATTCTCGACCACTGGAAGGTCGGGCAGACCGGCAGGGGAAGTCCGACGACGCGTGACGCCCAGCAGAGGGAGATCAAACCGATTGACACACCTCGGAGATTATGTGGCCTATCGTTGCCTCGCGCATGACTCATGCTCAATGTCCTCCTCGGGGAAAACATTCCCAATCCATACATTAGCCGTCGGCCAGGGGCGAGAGGATTTCTCCCGCCCCCGGCGTTCTTGCTTGACGGGCTCGAGATGAGCTCGTCGTCTTTCATGGCTTAGTGGGTCACCACGATCGTGGCATTGGCACAGGCGCCCGATCCACCCTGCAGGCAGCCGCGAACCACCGCTGTCGTTGTTTTGGCCGGCGCGCTGTAGGTCGCGCTCCAGGGAGGCGACTGGGTCACCGTGCCGCCACCGGACACGAGTGAAAACACCACCGGGACCATGAGGTTGCTGTAGTAGATCAGCACCCCGTACTGGTCGTACTGGCTGGAGTTGACTGATGTGCTGGTCCGAACGTGAATCGGTGAGCTCGCCGTCACCTGCACCGTCGTGGGCACGGGCGTGTAGACATTGACCGTGAGGACCGTGGCGGCGGAGACATTGCCGAGCGTGTCCTTCGCTGCCGCGGAAACCTGATAGATCCCGACTGCTGTCCAGTGGTGGGCTAAGGTCAGGGAGGTTCCTGACGCCGTGAAATCCGTCACGGACGTGGAGCCGTCGCCCCAGTCCACTGAATACTGGACATTGTCGCCGTCCGGATCGGTCGCCGTCACGACGTAACTGTTGAACACGGTGATCTGACTGTTGGCCGGCCCCGTGAGGGTCGGCGCATTGGGTGCAGCATTTGCCAGGACCCTTGATGGGAGGGTCAGGGCGGCCAGACCAACAACGGCCAGGCGCGCGAGTGCGGATAGTGGATACTTCATGCTTCGTCAACTCCTGTCCCCGGCCTTCCGGGGTTTCGATTTCCCTTCATGAAGGGTTCAATGTGGCATGACAAGTGCAACCTCCATGCCGGCCCCAAACATGGATTACGTGAAGAACCGGCAGGGTCAATCGGGCGATATCGCCCACGGTCGGGCGGAATCGCCCGGATTCAGTCGGAGGAATCGGCCGCCTTGAGCCCGAGCTTCTTGACCCGGGTGAAGAGGTTCTTGCGGTCCATGCCAATCCTCTCGGCCGCCTTGGTGATGTTCCCGCCGCAGGCCATGAGGACACGCTCCAAATAGGCGCGCTCGAAGGCGTCGCGGGCGGCGCGGTAGGGGAGGGTGTCCCAGGGTGCGGTCGCCGCGCCGGAACCGCCTCCGGCTGAACCCGGAGCAAGGTGCAGGTCGCTTACCTCCACCGAGTTGCCCCCGCATAGAATCACCGCGCGTTCGATGACATTCCGCAATTCGCGGAGATTGCCGGGCCAAGAGTAAGCGCGAAGGGCGGCCTGGGCATCGAGGGCGATTTCGGAGACACGGCGCCCCTTGTCCGCGGCAAACCGCTTTCTGAAGTGATCTGCAAGCAGGGCAATGTCGTCTCCACGATCACGGAGGGGCGGGAGGGCGATTTGCAGGACATTGAGCCGGTAGAAGAGGTCTTGCCGAAACTTGCCGTCCGCGACCAGTTTGGCGAGGTCGCGATTGGTGGCGGCGACGAACCGGCAGTGGACTTTGACCGGCCGGGTGCCGCCCAGCCGCAGGAATTCCGCTCCCTCAATCACACGCAACAGTTTGGCCTGGAGTGCCGGCGGCATTTCGCCAATCTAGTCGAGCAGGAGTGTCCCATCCTCGGCCGCCTCGACCAGTCCGGGCCGCGCTTGGTCGGCCCCGGTGAAGGCTCCCTTTTCGTGACCAAAGAGCTCGCGTTCCAGCATGGACTCTGGAATCGCGGCACAATTCACCGCCAGAAACTGCCCCGTCCGGCGGGCACTGCCGCGGTGGAGGAGCCGGGCAATCAGCTCCTTGCCGGTTCCGGTCTCTCCGGTGATCAGGACCGTCGAATCATCGTTTGAGAGGCGGTGGGCCAAATCCACCGAGGCCAGGAACGCCTTGTCTTGCCCGAGGAGGTCCTCACCCACGGCCGTCTGCTCGACGGCGCGCCGCAGGGCACGATTTTCCTGCGTGAGCGCGAGTTCGCCGACGGCCCGGCGGATCTGGAGCTTCAGCTCGTCCATGGAGAAAGGCTTAATGAGGTAGTCCAGCGCTCCCAGTTTCATGGCCTCGACGGCCGTCTCGGCCGAGGCGTAGGCCGTCATGAGGATGACCCGGGCCGCCGGCACCCGGTCGCGCATGAATTTGAGAACCTCGAGGCCCGACCGGTCGGGCATGGTGAGGTCCACCAGGGCCAGGTGGACCTGCTCACGGTCAGCGGTGGCACATGCCGCCTCGCCCCCCGTTGCCGTAAAGACGGTATATCCCTCTGACCGCAGGGCGCCGGTCAGGACGGTGATGACGGTTTCCTCATCGTCGGCGACCAGAATGCGGACCCGGGCGGGGGTCATCCGGGCCGGCTCACAAATCCGAACCGGGCGAAATCCGCGTCGAAGGTGAACGCCTCCTGGATCCGCTCGCGCCGCATGATGGCGAAGGAGAGGCAGTCCACATAGCTGAACTTCTGGTCGTGTGATTTGCGGAACAGCATGAGGCCTTCTGCCCGAAGTACTTGATCCGTGTACACCGACTCCATGGGGGGTTGTCCGAGTTCGAGGGAATCGAGAAAGCCGCAGGCGGCGGAATGTCCAGCCCGCATGCGCAGAAGCGTCACGGTTTCGCCGAGGACGGCTTCGGAGGTTACAAGCCGCTTTCCGGCGAAGTGTTCTCTGGCAAAGGCAGCGGCTCTGGCATGGTTGGGGTCGCGTTTCCATGCCAGGGCCGCCCACGCCGCCGTGTCGACGAAGAGGGCTACTTTCGCGAAGGTTTCCGGAGGGATTTCTTGGGTGCCCCGTAAAGATAGTGGTCGTGGTCGACGGAGAGGTTGGCGGGCTTTTTGCCGGATGTACCTGCGGAACCGATGAGGCCGCGCAGCCAACGGGCCGTCGCCTCCGGGCGGGGAACCGATGGTTTTTGGATCAGGTAGGTTTCAACGGCCGCCCGGACCAGCGCGGCCGCGGGACGGCGTTCCTCCACCGCCCGGTGCTTCAGTGCCTTGAGCAGCGGGAGGGGCAGGCGGACATTGGTCAGGACATGACGGGGAGGTTGATCCATGCCTTGATACTACCGAACTACCGCGGTAGCGTCAATCGCTTGAGCCCACGCGCAGGGGGAGCTCAACGCTGGCGACCGTTCCATCACTGCCGTGAACGGGATCGAGACGCAACCGTCCGCCGTGGGCTTCAACGATGTCGCGGGAGATGGCGAGTCCCAATCCGAGCCGGCCGGGCTTGGTCGTAAAGAACGGCTCGGTGGCCCGGTGGCGTGTTTCGATGGAGAGTCCTTCGCCGGTGTCGGCAACCGTCACGACCGCGGACGGCACCCCATTGCGCGCGGTGGCAATCTCC
>JAHFSL010000667.1 GCA_023265785.1 Candidatus Coatesiibacteriota bacterium
ATGTTTCGGACCGGGCACTGGCGAACTGGAAGGAGTTTGCCCGCCGCCTGCTGGGGCATGTGAATCCGTACACGCACCGCGCGTGGGGCGACGATCCGGCACTGGCCTGGATCTCCCTCATCAACGAGGATAATCTGGCCAACGAACCCGAGAGCCTCTTCGCCGATCCGCGCGAGGCGGCCCTGTGGCGTGCGGCCTTCGCTCGCTGGCTGACGGCCACCGGGCGCACAGGGGGCTGGGAGGACGAGACCCTGCGCGCGCGGTTCCTCTGGGAGACCCAGCGGCGGACGGGACGGGAGATGGCCCGGTTCCTGCGCGAGGACCTCAAGGTGCGGCCCCTGCTCACCGACCTCAACGGCTGGACCAGCCAGGATGGGACCCAACCCTGCCGGGCCGGGTTGGATTATGTGGACGACCACTTTTATTGGGACCACCCACAATTCCTCGAAAAGGAATGGGCGTTGCCCACGGGCATGGGCAATGGGGGCAGTGCCATTGGGGAGTTCGGGGGGTTCCTGCCCCTGGCTGAAAGCCGCCTGCTCGACCGGCCCTTTACTGTGACCGAGGCGAATTACTGCTGGCCCAACCACGCCCGCGGCGAGGGCGGCCTCCTGCTCGGGGCCTTCGCGGCCCTGCAGGACTGGGCGGGGCTGTGGCGGTTCGCGTATGCCCACGACCGCGGTGACCAGGAGGGGGCGGGGCCCGCGGACTTCTTTAACATGGCCACGGATCCCCTCCGGCAACTGTCCGACTATGCCGCGATCGCCCTGTTTCGCCGGGGCGACGCCACGCCGGCAGGCGCCGAAATAGCAATTTCCGGCCGCGAGGAGGACTGGGGCGCCACGCCCGGACGGCGGCTGGGCGGGGAGGTGGCGCGGGCTGGGTGGTGCGCCCGCCTGGGCACCCTGGTGGCCGAGCCGGAGATGGCCGTCAACCGGGTGGCGATGTCCCAGGCGGAGGCCCATGGGCCCGAGGGCCTGGCCTCGGCCCTCCGGGGCCTGCGCATGGGCCGGGCCCTGGCACCCACCAATGTCACGGATGCCGCGCACGGCGTGTTCGAAGGGCAACCGGGCGAGACCCGCATTGATGGCCCGGCCGGCCTCTTCACGGTGGCCACGCCGCGGACGGCGGGCCTGACGGGGCCGGCGGGCACCGAGGGTGCGGCGGGACCACTCGGCGTGACGCTGGCCGGTACCGGGGCGGCCGTGTGGATCTCCAGCCTGGACGGGGCGCCCCTGCGCTCCTCCCGCCGCCTCCTCCTGGTCCACCTCACCGATCTCCAGAACACCGGAAGCCGGTTCCGCGGCGCGGACCTCAAGGTGCTTGAGGCTGCGGGCGGTCTTCC
Organism: Candidatus Coatesiibacteriota bacterium; assembly: GCA_023265785.1. Classification (GTDB taxonomy): domain Bacteria; phylum Oederibacteriota; class CAKKQC01; order CAKKQC01; family CAKKQC01; genus JAHFSL01. Next base: position 1,346 of record JAHFSL010000667.1, read on the forward strand.
CTGGCTGGTGCGCGCCGGTTCCGCATCCATCCGGCTGGCGCATGACGCGCCCCATGGGCTTGCGGTCTGGCGGCTGGGGCTGGATGGTGCCCGGCTCGCGCCCGTTTCCACCCGGGTGGAGCACGGCGCGCTCGTATTCAAGGCGGCGACGGACGCCACCCCCGCCCAGGCCACCCTGGCGTACGAGGTCGTCGCGCGCTGATACAATAAGTCCTGATGGCGAAGATCGTGGCGGCGGATGACGACCCGGAAATCAGGGAGGTCGTGATGGAGTGCCTGGCCGGTCACGAAGTGACGCCCGCCGCCGATGGCCGGATCGCGCTGGATCTGATCCGGGCACTGAAGCCGGACCTGGCCATCCTGGATGTCATGATGCCGCACCGCGACGGGGTCGCGGTCTGCCGGGCGGTGCGCGCCGATCCCTCCCTGGCCGGGGTACGGGTCATGATGCTGACCGCGCAGGAGAAGATGGCGGAGATCGAGGAAGGCTTTGCCGCGGGCGCTGACGACTATCTCACCAAGCCTTTTTCCCCCAAGGTCCTCGCGGCCCGGGTGGCGGTCCTGCTCGGGAAGCCGAAGCCCTAGCGGCCGGCGCGGCGCCGGCCCCGCCAGAGTTCGAAGAGCGCGGGCAGGAGCGAGACGATGATGACGATGATCACCACCAGGTCAATCCGCTT
>JAHFSL010000179.1 GCA_023265785.1 Candidatus Coatesiibacteriota bacterium
GAGGAGGTAGAACTCCCGGCCGGTGATCTCCAGGCTGGCCGCCAGGCCCAGGCCGGTCGCCAGGGTAAGCCACGGCAGGCCGCCCAGGCCCGGGGGCGCCCCCCGGGCCAGCAGGACCAGGCCGACCACGCCCGTGGCCAGTCCCGCCCAGCCGGTTTCGTGCCCGAGCCGCGCGACGACATCCCGCCAGCGCGTGGCCGCACCCGGCCCGCGCACGCGCGCCCCATAGGTCCGGGCCGTGAGGTACGCCAGGGCCCGGACCGGCGTGACGGGATCCGCCAATTGAAGGACCGGTCGCTGGGCCGCCCGGATCGGCGGATAGACCAGCTTGGGACTGACACCGATCAGCGCCAGCACGGCCGCACACAGGGCGGTTCTCACTCGCGGAATATTTATTCCCCGCCGCCAGCCCAGCCAGGCCAGGGCCGGCACCAGGTACAGGGTTTGAAGGTGGTGGGCGAACGCCAGGCCCGTCAGGAACGCAAGGGCGGGCGCCCGCCCACCGCGCCACGCCGCGAGGACCACCACGGAAAACAGCGCGAGATGGACGGCATACTTGTCGGAAATGGCCGCCTGCCCCCGGAGCGCCGGGGCCATCCCGATGACCAGGGCGGCCACGAGTCCCGCGCAAACAGCCACACCCGGCCGGTGCCGGAACCGCCGGAGCGCCTCCCCGTGCACACACGCGAAGGCGATGGTGCACGCCAGCGCGGCGCACCCCGCCGACATGAGGTTCAGCCGGAACGCCGGGTTGCCCACCGGCAGGACGCATATCAGCCGGCCGACAAGCGCGTACAACGGGTACCCCGGGGCGTGCGAGATCCCCAGAGTGACCGCCGCCGTCGCGAACTCGCCGCTGTCCTCGCCCCCCAGCGACGGCGCCGCAGCGGCCAGGAACCAGGCGAACCAGCCGAACCAGACGGCGGCGGTCATGTGCGGGTGGTGCTAGGATACCCGAACCGTGGGCGGCTCAATTCCCTGGCGCCGCAATTTCGCGCTCATCCTGGCGCTCGAGTCCCTGTGGGCGTTCGGCACCTGGCTGGCCCACCCCATGACGGTGATGCCCAACTTCCTCCTTCGGCTTGGCGCCACCCCCGTCACGATCGGGCTCCTCCCCGGCCTGTGGGCCATCGGGACCGGCTGCGGGGCGCTGGCCGCCGGCGCCGCGGCCGGCCACCGCCGCCGGCTGGCGTCCTGGACCGGGTGGCTTCACCTCGCGGCCACCCTGCCATGGCTCGGCCTGGCCGCGATCGCAGCGTCCGCGGGGGCGGGGCGGCTCCCCCCCCGCGCCGCGCTCCCGCTCGCGCTGGCCTGCCTGCTGGCCTTCGACCTCATGATGGGGATTGGGCTCCAGTTGTATTTCGTCCTGCTGGCGCGGGTCTTTCCCGAGCGGGGCCGCGGCCGCTGGTTCGGGGCCCTGTTCTCGGTTTCGAGCCTGGTCGGCCTGGCGGGGCCGCTGGTCGCCGCGGAGCGGTTCATCCCGGAACATGCCGAGCTTTCGGGTTACGCGGGCATCTTCCTGGTCGCCTGGGGGTGCTTCGTGGCCGGGACGCTGGCCTTTTTCCTCGTGCGCGAACGGGCGGTCCCGGCGGTGGCCCGCCGCACCGTGCGCGCGAATCTCGGCCACCTCTGGCGGGTGTTTCGCGCCAACCACCCCCTGCGCCGCTACCTTGGCGCTCGCGCCGCCCTGGAGCTCGGGGCGCTGTCACTCGCCTTCTATGCCACCTACGCCCGGGCGGAGGCGGGGCTCTCGGAGCATCGGGTGACCCAACTGGGGCTGGTGGTGGTCGCCACGCACGCGGTCGCGAGCCTGGTGATGGGCTGGCTGACGGGCCGCCTGGAGTGGCGCGGCGCCCCGTCCCCGTGGATCTACCTGCGCGCGCAGGCGGTGGCCCAGGGCCTCTCCCTGGCCATCCTGCTCTTTGCCGCCCTCGGGCCGGCCGGCGCGGCCGCCTGGTTTTTGGCGGGGGCCTCGGGACTGCGCATCTCGGCAGAATTCGTCCTCCACCCGAACATCCTGCTGGAAACCGGCGGGCGCCGGGCCCGTCTGGACCACGTGGCGCTGGGCGCCGTCGTCCTGATGCCCGCGACCCTCCTCTTTCCCCAGGCCGGGGGGTGGGCCATCGAACTGGCCGGCCACCGGCCCGTGTTTGCGGTCGCCTCCCTGGTCGCCCTGCCCGCCCTCCGGTCACTCTGGCGACTGGCCCCGCACCGCCGGGGCGGGGGTGCTACACTGGCCCGGTTGTGACGACCCGCCGATGCGGATTCCTGCTGGCCGCGGCCCTTCTGGGGATGGGATGCGCCTCGCCGGCCAAGCCCCCGCTGGTGAACCTGTGGGAACGCCCGCGGGTGGCGCTCCTGCCCGTGGCCGGCGATCCGGCGGATCCCGCGCTCGCCGCGGACCTGCGCGCGGACCTGGGGGCGGCCCTGCGCGCCCTGGCCGCCACGGAGGTGGTGGATGACGCGCGGACGGCCGCGGTACCCTTCCCCGCGGGCTCCGCGGCCGCCTCGCCCTGGACGAACGCGGGCTGGCGCACGGCGGCCGCCGCGGCGGCCGGCGGCGGCCTGATTCTCACCGGATCCGTCCGCGAGTTCCGCGAGTCAGCCCTGCCCGAAAAGCCCCGACGCATCCGGTCACAGGTGGATACCTCCTGGAAGTGGGGCGTCTCCGACACGGCGACGGCGCACTGTGCGGCAACGCTGGTCCTGGTGGAGGCCGCCACCGGACGCATCGTCTGGACGCGCATCATCCCCGGTGACGGGAAGGATGCGCGCTGGACCGACCTGGCCTGGCCGGGTGACAATACGTCGGCTCCGCCGGGCGGGTGGGACGCGCTCCTCCTGCGGGTCCGCCCGCCCCTGCCCGCCGGCGCCCTGCACTACCCGACCGACACCAGCGCGGCCCGGGCTCGCCGCAACGCCATCGGCGAGATCGTGACCGCGGCCCTGACCGACTTCACCGGACACGACGGCTGGGAGCCCCCGGCAAAAAAATAGATACAATTGAGGGCGATGGCCGTGTCGCCCGTTGACGCCGCTCCCGCCGCCGCCTCCCTCAAGGGGCTCCTCCCCGCCGAACTGGAGGCCCTGGCGGTCCGGGAGGGGGCCCGGTCCTTCGCGGGCCGCCAGCTCCTGACCTGGATGTACGGGCGGACCGCCGCCAGCTTTGAGGCCATGACGGACCTGCCCCGGGCGCTCCGCGTCCGGCTGGCCGCCGGCTACCGGCTGGAGGAGGCCACGGTCGCCGCGGAGCGGCGCGCGGCGGACGGCACGATCAAGCTCCTGGTCGCCCTGCACGACGGCGCACGGGTGGAGACGGTCATCATTCCCGAGGACGACCGGGTGACGCTGTGCGTCTCCACCCAGGTCGGGTGCGCGCGCGGCTGCGGGTTCTGCGCCACCGCCAGGATGCGGCTCGCGCGAAACCTGGCCGCCGCGGAAATCGTCGAACAGGTCGTGCTGGCCCGCCGGCGTGCGGCCGTCACCAATGTCGTCTTCATGGGCATGGGCGAACCGCTGGACAACTACGAGAACGTCCGCCGGGCCGTGCTTCTGCTGACGGCGCCGTCCGGGTTCGGGTTGGGCAGTCGCCATGTCACCGTGTCCACCGTCGGCATCGTCCCCCGGATCCGCCAGCTCGCGACGGACCGGGTCCCGGCCTGTCTCACCCTGTCGCTCACGGCGCCCGACGATGACCTGCGCTCCCGCCTCATGCCGGTCAACCGGTCCTGGCCGATCGCCGAGGTCCTGGGGGCCCTCCGGGACTGGGCGGACACGACCCGCCGGACGCCAACGCTGGCCTATGTACTGCTCAAGGGCGTCAACGACGACCTGGTGCGGGCCGGGCGGCTGGCCGCCCTCGCCCTCAAGGCCCGGGCCAAGGTGAACCTGATCCCCTTCAACGCCACCCTGGGATTCGAGCGGCCCCCCGAGGAGGTCGTGACCCGGTTCCAGGAGGTCCTGAAGCGCCGGGGCGTCATTGCACTCATCCGCCGCGAGCGTGGCGGGGAGATCGCCGCCGCCTGCGGCCAGCTGGCCACCGAGGCCGGCCGGGCATGACCGCCCGCCGTGGTGCGGCCGCCCTGCGGCTGGTCGCCTGGTACCTGCTCACCGCGCTGGCCTGCGCGTTTCTCACGGTGCGCCTCACCGCCCGGGGCTCCTCGGTGTCCGTGCCGCCCCTGGCGGGACTGGACGTCAAGCAGGTGCGCCATGCGCTGGCCGCCCAGGGCCTGGAACTGGCGATTGCCGGAGAGGAATGGAGCGATGCCGCCCCCGCCGGGTGCGTCCTGGTCCAGTCACCCCCCGCCGGGGCGCGCGTCAAGAAGGGCCGTCGCGTCAAGCTGACGCTGTCCAAGGGGTCGGAGATCCTGGCCATGCCCCAGCTCAAGGACCTCAAGATGGAGGACTCGGAATTCCTGCTCCGCCAACTCGGGCTCGAAATCTCCTCGCTGGCCGTCGTGCCCTCCGGTGCGCCCCGCCGCCAGGTCCTCGCCCAGTCTCCCCTGCCCGCCGCCCGCGTGGCGCGCGGATCGGCCGTCCAACTGCTCCTGAGCGACGGGCCCGCCCCCGCCGCCTTCGCCGTCCCGCGGGTGACCGGCCTGCCCACCCGGGAGGCCCTCGCCCGCCTGCGCGACGCCGGCCTGCGCATTGCCGAGGTCGCGTACGAAACGGCCACCGCCGCGGTCGATGGCACGGTCCTGGCCCAGGATCCCCCGGGCGGCTCCAGCGCCATGGCGGGCGAGGAAACGCGCCTGCGCGCGGCGCGAACCGGCGCCTCCGGGGGGCTGGTCCGCTATGCGGCCTTCACCTTCACCGTGCCCACGGGCCCGGCCCGCCGCGTGCGCACCCTGATCGTGGACGAGGGCGGCAGCCGGGAAATCGGCAATGAGATGGAGGAGGGCGACAGCGTGCTCCGGTTCGCCACCCAGGTGCAGGGCGAAGCGGTGGTTCAGTTCTTTATCGGGGGAACCCTCGTGGAGGAGCGGCGGCTGTGATCCGGACCGGCACCCGGCAGGGCCAGGCCGCGCTCGGTTACGAGGGCGTCCACGCGCCGGTCGTGGGCCTCCCGCGGCAGGCCGGACACGATCTGGAATGCATAGGCCAGCCCGACGGCGATGGCCGCACCGGGGCGCGCCGCGAGCAGGGCGTCATAGTACCCGCCGCCCCAGCCCAGCCGGTCGCCGGACAGCGAAAACGCCACGCCGGGAACCAGAATCACGTCGGCCGCCGCGACCGGGATGAGGGTGGCCTCATCGGCGCGCGGCTCGGGGATGCCCATCACCCCGGGCGCGAGGGCCGCGGGCACGCCCACCCGATGGAACGCGAGCCATCCGGGACCCGCGACCCGGGGGTAGGCGACCGTGAGCCCGCGGGCCCATGCGTCCCGCGCCAACGACGCCGGATCCACCTCACCGCGGATCGGCGCGTACAGGAAAACGACCCGCGCCGCCCGCCAGGCGGAGAGGTCCCGCACCCGGCGGGCAATGGCGCGGCTGCGCCATGCGCGCGCCAGGCGGGACTGCGCCCGGCGCCGGTCGAGCATGACCGCGCGCACCGCCTGTTTCGTCCAGTCCGGCTCCATCCCGGCCTGCATTGTATCCTCTGCCTTCCCCTGGCCCTCGCGGGGTGCCTGCCCCTCCTGCTGGGGAATGCCCGCACGCTCCCGCCCGGTGAACTGCAGGTGGCGGTGGGCGGAATGGCCAGGACGCCCGGGGTTCCCAGGGGTTTCGCGGACGCGGGGCCCCTCACCGGCGTGGTGGAACTGCGCGGCGGCCTGCCGGGCGGGCGGGCCGACGCGGGGTTCACCGCCCAGGCCCCGTGGACCGTGGCGTGGGACCTCAAGGTCGCCCTCCTGCGCGAGGAGGGGGCGGCGCCCGCCGTCGCGGTGCGCGCCG
>JAHFSL010000668.1 GCA_023265785.1 Candidatus Coatesiibacteriota bacterium
AGCGGGCGATCCGCCACCACCCGTTCCAGCCCGGCCACCGCCAGGATGGGCAGGATCTGGGGCCCGGCCAGCATGGCGATCATGACCGGGATCGGGAGCCGGCGGAGCGTGCCCGACCGCTGGGTATCTTTCATCAACCGGTACATAATCGTGAAGTGGCGGGGAAAGTTCTCCCGGACGAAGACCAGGATTTCCCGGTTCCCGTCCAGCAGGTCCCGCAGGATGGCCAGCAGCAGCCCCCGGTGTTCCCGCCCGAATCGGGCCAGCGTGAGGACCGCGGCCCGCAGCCGGTCGCGCGGGAGCCCGCCACCTGCCGCGGCGACGGCCCCGGTCAGCCGGGCGAAGAAGGTCTCATAGAACTCCTGCAGGACCCGGCGATTGAACTCCCGCTTGGTCCGGAAGTGATAGTGGAACAATCCCGGATTGACCCCCGCCCGGGCGGCGACCTGCCGGACCTTCAGGGCGTTCAGGCCGTTGCGGGGCAGGAGATCCAGGGCTGCCTGGATCAACCGCTGGTCGGCCTGGCTGGACGGTCTGGGCATGGCGCACCTCCCGGGCATCCCGAAATGACGGTCGATATTTGGACGGCTGTATAATTATACATCTGACCAATAACAAGTCAAGCCGCCGGGAGCGCCCCCGCCGGGTGTACACTGGCGGCATGGCGCGCGCTCGCATCGTCTTGGTTGGTGCAGGGAGCCGAAGTTTCGGCCCGGCGACCGTCCGGGATGTCCTGCTCAGTGGTCCGTTGCGGGAGCGCGGGGTGGAACTGGTGCTGATGGATACGTCCCGCAAGGCCCTGGATGAGACCCTCGCCTATGCCCGCCGGGTGAACCGGCGGCTCAAGGCGGGCGCGGTCGTCTCCGGCACGACCCGGCTGGCGGAGGCGGTGGACGGTGCCTCCGCGGTGGTGACCGCCATTGAGCGGGACCGCTTCCGGTATTGGGCGCAGGATTTCCACGTGCCCCGCACGTACGGGTTCCGGCAGGTGTTCGGGGAGAACGGCGGCCCCGGTGGGCTCTTTCATGCGCTGCGCAACATGGGGCCGACGCTGGCCATCTGCCGGGCGATGGAGCGGCTCTCGCCGGAGGCCGTCCTGATCAACTACACCAACCCGGAAACCAAGCTGGTGGAGGCGGTGAGCCGGCTGACCCGGATCCGGGCCGTCGGGCTCTGCCATGGGGTCTTCATGGGGATGGACCAGATCGCGCATATCCTCGGCCGGCCGGTCGGCTCCCTGAAGTTCTCGGCGTGCGGCATGAATCATTTCACCTGGTTCCAGACCGTTCAGGATCGGAAGACCGGTGCGGATCTGTACCCCGCACTGCGGGAGGCCGAACGGGCCGGCGATTGGCTCCCGGATTTCCATGAATTGGCCCTGTGCCGTGTGCTGTTCCGGCGGTTCGGGCTCTGGCCCTCACCCGGGACGAACCATCACGGGGAATACCTCCGCTGGGCGGACGAGTTCTATGCCTCGCAGGCCCAGTACTTTTACGATCCCGCGGACGGCCATCCCTGGGTCCCGGGCGGGAAGATTCCGGAATTCGTTTATTCCCTGCGGTACACCAGCACCGACCGGCCGTGGCGAGCCAGTCCGCGGGAGCGGCCGGACGGAAAAGGCAGCCCGGATGACCGCTCGCGCAACCGACCGCTCAAGTTCTCGGGCGAATACGCCGCACCCATCATGGAATCGCTGTTGTGTGGCGTGCGGCACGAGATCCTCGCGCTCAACTGCCGGAACGGCGGCGCCATCCCCAACCTGCCGCCGGACATGGTGGTGGAGGTGCCGGCGATCGCCGATGGTTCCGGCTGGACGCCGCGGCCGATGGAGCCGCTTCCCGAGGCGATCGCCGCGGTGTGCCGGCAGTATGCCAGCATCCACAAGCTGCTGGTCGAGGCGTACGCCGAGCGGTCCAAGGCCAAGCTCCTGCAGGCGATGCTGCTGGAACCCACCGTGCATTCCTACCGGGCCGCGGTCGCCTGCGTGGATGAGATGCTCCGGCTGCAACAGGGGCTCCT
>JAHFSL010000669.1 GCA_023265785.1 Candidatus Coatesiibacteriota bacterium
AATCCCCCCCGCCTCAAACAGCCGGACCGCCGGCGCTTCGCGGGCCAGGTTGTACCCGGCACTGCGCAGGAGGCCCGGCAGGAGCGTTGAGCGGAGGACGGCCTGGTCCTCGTTGAGCGGATTCTCGAGGCGCACGAACGTGGCACGCGCATCACCGGCCGGCAGGCCGAGCCGACCCGCCTCGTCCGCCCGGATGAGACTGAACGTCTGGGCCTCAAAGAATCCTGCCGCGCGCAGGACTTCCCGAATCGACCGGAGCACCCGGTCGGATTGCGTAACAACAACAGGCGCTGCGTCACGGACGGGCCGGGTGGCGGGGATCCGATCGTAGCCATACAGAATGGCCGCCTCTTCCGCGAGATCCGCGGGAAGCATCAGGTCGGGCCGCCAGGTCGGCGGCACCACGAGCAGACGGTCGCCGTCAGGCGCGCCGACCGAGGCCCCAAGCCGGCCCATGAATTCCTTGAGCCGGTCCACGCTGATCTCCACGCCCAACAGGGAGGACACCGCCTTCGCATCAACCGTAATCGGCTGGACCGCCGGAAGGCGGCCGCGCGCCAGCAGGAGCGTGGAGGCCGGCTTCCCACCCGCGCACCCGGCCAACAGTTCGGCGGCGCGCAGGGAAGAGCGCGCCACCCCGCCCGGATCCACGCCGCGCTCAAACCGGTAGGAGGATTCCGACTTGAGGCCCAGCACCCGGGAGCCCCGGCGCACCCGCGCCGGATCGAACCAGGCCGATTCGAGCAGGACCGCCGTGGTGGCCGCGGTGATCTCACTGGAGGCCCCACCCATGACGCCCGCGGCGGCGACCGCGCCCGACCCATCCGCGATCACGAGCACCTCGGGCGAGAGCGCCCGGTCCATCCCGTCCAGCGTCTTCATCGTTTCCCCAGCGCGGGCGCGCCGGACGGTGATGGCCTTGCCTGCCACCCGCGCCGCGTCAAAGGCGTGCAGGGGCTGGCCGAGTTCGAGCAGGACATAATTGGTTACATCCACGACATTGTTGATCGGCCGCATGCCGCACGCTGCCAGCCGCGCCCGCAACCAGTCCGGCGACGGTCCCACGGTGATCCCCTCCAGCAGGATCGCGGTGTAGAGGCCGCACGCGTCCGGGTCCGTGATCGCCACGGTCCAGCCGGCATCGCCCGGGCCCGGTGTCCCCGGATAGGCGCGGGCCAACGCGGGCGCCCCCGCGCCCGTGGCAGCCGCGAACGGCACAACCAGCTCCTGCCCCAGGACCGCGGCGAGTTGCCGGGCCACGCCCTGGACCGACAGGCAGTCGCCCCGGTTGGGCGTCACCTCGAGGTCAAACACCCAGTCGAGGGGGTCCGGAATGAAGGGCGCGCCGGTGACCGCGGTATCCTCCAACTCGAGCAGACCGGCCTGGTCGGACCCCTTCCCCAGCTCGGCCGCCGAGCAGAGCATTCCCTGGGAAGCCACCCCCCGGATGGTCGCCGCACCGATCACCTTGCCCCCGGGCAGGCGGGCGCCGAGCCGGGCCAGCGGCGCCTTGAGGCCGGCCCGGGCGTTGGGCGCGCCGCACACGATGGACAGCCGTTCCCCGCCGCCGGCATCCACGGTGCACAGCCGCAGGCGGTCGGCATTGGGGTGCCGGGCGGCTTCCACGATTTCGCCCACCACCACGCCCTCCAGATCCGGCCGCCAGGGCACCAGTGAGGCCACCCCCAAACCGGCGCCCGAAAACTTCAGCGCCGTGGTGGCGGCGTCCGGCAGTCCCGGAACCCATTCCTTGAGCCACCCATATGGCACCTTCACGCGGGCACCCCTTCCGGGTCCCTGGCCCACGGTAGCGGATAGTCGGCGACCTTCCCCGGCCCCACCGCGACCACCGCAAACCGGGCCGGATCGAGCAGGCGTGCAGCCAGGGCACGGACCGCCGCGGGTGTCACCCCCTCGATGGCCAGCCGGACCTCATCCAGCGGCGTCACCCGGTCCAGGTACATCCGCGCATAGGCCAGCCGGTACATCCGGCTGGAGGTCCCCTCCAACCCGAG
>JAHFSL010000180.1 GCA_023265785.1 Candidatus Coatesiibacteriota bacterium
GCGCGACCAGCCGTCCATCTTTGCCTACCTGCGGGCCGTGGCATGCAAGGGGCTCGAGGGCGGCACGCTGGTCCTGGAGACGGCCTCCGGCTTTCACCGCCAGGGGCTGGAAACCGGCGAGATGCGCGCGCAGGTGGAGGGGGCGCTGGCCGCATTCGCCGGGGTTCCGGTGCCATTCCTGGTGCGGGCTCCGGCGGCGGCGACCCCGGCTCCGGCCCCGGGGAGCCGTCCCGCCGCGGCGGGCGCGCCCGCGGCGGCACCCGCCGAGTGGATTGACCGGGAGCCGGCCGTCAAGGCGGCGCTGGACATCTTCCGGGGCCGCATTCTGGAAGTGAAGAAGCCCCCCGCCCCGTGACGCCCGCGCTGGTAGCCGCCGGCTGGCTCGGCCTCGGGGTGGCTGCCGGCGCCACCACGATGGACCCGCACCTGGCTGCCGCCCTGGCCGGGGGAACCGTGCCCGGCCCTGTTCTCCCGCCCGCGGCTGCCGCGGCGAATACCATTCCTGTCCCGCCCGTCCCGGTTCTTTCGCCCGTGACCCCGTCGCCCGCGTCCTCCGTCACGGTGGTCCAGCCCCTGGCCGTCGCCCCCCATCCCGCCGCCACCCTGGCGGCCACCGTGACGACGGTGACCGTGACCGGATCGCCCATTCCCTATGAGGACCTGCACAAGCATGCTTCGCTCGTCCTGATGCCCACGGCCTATGCCGCCCATTTTGCCAAGCGGACGGGCGAGAACGCCGAGGTTTTCATGGCGTGGTACATCGGGACCCTGTACAACGAGAAGGGGCTCTTCATCGCCCCGCTCTTCTCGCTTTTCATCGGGGCGGATGCCAAGTGGGCGATTCTCGGTGAGAAACGGATTCGTCCCGCCTTCGCCATCGGGTACTTCGGCGGGCTGGGGGTGCCCTTCACCGGCGGCGCGGCCAAGGCCTCATCGCTGGCCGGGCGGCAGACGGTCCGCCAGGCCATCGTCCACGACGCTTACGGCGTCCTGTCGAAGTCGTTCGGTCCCGTGTCCCTGACGGCCGGGGGGATGTACGGGATCAAGAAGGCCTTTCCCGTGGTGTTCCCGATGCTGCGCAACCTTTCGTACACGACGAAATCCAACCCGGCTCCCGACACCAAGATCACGGCGTGGGGCGGCGGCGAACTGCACATCCTGGGCCGGCGGTTCAAGGCCGAGGCCGTGACCTTCCCGGAAATCAGGAAGGACCGCCCCTGGCTGGTGCAGGCCGGATTCGACGGGTTCCTCGGGTTCGACTTCGCCTACGTCAAGGACCCCATCGGCTATCAGGTCCTGGGGTATTACATGCTCCCGTTCTACCGGTGGCCCGACAAGAAGCGGCTGGAAAAGGAGGCCGAACGCGTCCGGTCGCGTCCCGCGGCCGGGTGGACGGACCGGCACTGATGGCAGGATTTTCGCCGTCCTTCGAGCGCCTGCTGGGTGAACTCGAGAAACTGCCGGGGATCGGACGCAAGACCGCCCAGCGGCTGGCGTTCCACCTCCTGCGCGCCCCGGAATCGGATTCCCGGGGACTGTCCGAGGCGCTCGTGGAGTGCCGTCGGAACATCCGGTCATGTTCACGATGCTTCTCCATCACGGAAGCCGATCCCTGCCCGATCTGCGAGGATGCCAAGCGCGACGGCACCCTGCTCTGCGTGGTCGAACAGCCCAGCGATGTGCTGGCCTTCGAGAGGGCGGGGGAGTGGCGCGGCCGCTACCATGTCCTCCAGGGCGTCATCTCGCCGCTGGAGGGGATGGGCCCGGAGGACCTGAAAGTGCGCGAACTGCTGGTCCGGCTCGGGGCCGAGTCCGTGCGCGAGGTGGTGATCGCGACCAACCCCGATCTGGAGGGTGAGGCCACGAGCCTCTACCTGGCCCGGCTCGTGAAGCCGCTGGGCGTCAAGGTCACCCGGATCGCCCGGGGCCTGCCCGTGGGCGGTGATCTTGAATATGCGGACCAAGTCACCCTCTCGCGCTCCCTGTCGGGCCGCAGTGAGTTGTGACGGGGTTTTCTTGACACTCGCCGCCGGGCGTGAGGATAATGTCCGTGCTCGGGTCCCGGGATTCGGGTCCGGAAGGGGGCGTTGCATGAAAGCCACAACGATGGTCGCGGCGGTCCTGGGGCTGGCGGTCGCGGCGGAGGGCTGGGCGGCGCCCGGGCGCATCGGGGCCGAGTATTTCCTGCCCGGGACCAAATCGTTCAGCCTGGAGGGTCGCGTGGGAATCGGGCTGGACCTGGTCAGCACCAAGGACACCGCGACCGGGACGGCGTCCACGAGCTCCTCGACGACCGGGTTCGGCATCAAGGACCTGACCGGCGGGGCGTTCATGCTGCGCTACTACTTCGACTAGAGGAGGACGAGCGTGAAACTGCCCGAATGGATGCGGACCGAGTGGTTCAAGAACACCCTCACGGTGATCCTGACCGCGCTCATCGCGCTGGAGATGGCCCGGCTGGAAGTGGTACGGCGTGCCAAGCGCGAATACCATGAGGGCGAGAAGTACTACCGCTGGTACCTCGACCCCGCCATCAAGGGTCGTGAACTGGGGGAGTTGAAGGCCTCCGGCAAGATGTCCGAGAACGAGTACGACCACCTGATGGAGGAGGACATGTACAAGGAGGCCGTGGTCTGGTGGCAGACCGTGGGCGACTTCTACTACCTCCCCCACAGCCAGTGGGTGGACCTGGCCGAGGACCGGATCTGGTCCACGGGCCAGGAGCACGAATTACGGGGCTGGCAGGTGGGCGTCAAGAAGGGCCGGGACGACCTGGAGCACGCGCTGATGTCCTACAAGGCCATCGCGGACTCCTGGAAGCCCCTGCACGGGCGGGACCCCGGCAAGCACCTGGAGGATGCCAAGAAGAAAATTGCGGAGCTCGAGGCCAAGGGGATGCAGTGGCCCTAGGCCTGCTGGCCGGTGGGGCCGCCTCGGCGATCCGGAAGGCGGCCGGCGAGGCCATCCTGAAACACCTCTACCGGCCCATCCGGCCCGGGCTGGACCGCACCGAGAAGGCGCTGGCCCTGGCGGCGGAGTCCGGCGGGCATGTCATCCGTCCCATGGCCCGACACCTGATGCGACGGCCGGGCAAGCGCATCCGGGCGGCCCTCGTCCTCTTTTCCGCCAAGGCGGGGCGCCGGGCGGTGGCACCGGACCGGGCCGCCGGGCTCGCGGCCGCGGTCGAGATGCTCCACATGGCCAGCCTGGTCCACGATGACATCCTGGACGGGGCGGCCACGCGACGCAACCAGCCCAGTCTGCACGCGGAGTGGGGGGTCCACCGGTCGGTCCTGATGGGCGACTGGCTGTTCGCCGCCACCTTCCGGTCCATGGCCGAGACCTACCCCCTGGCCGTGACCCGCAGTCTGCTGACCGCCTCCCAGGCCCTGTGCGACGGAGAGATCGAGGAGACGGCCGTCACCTTCGATGCCTCGGTTCCCGAAGAGCGGTACCTGGACATAATTGGAAAGAAAACGGCTGCGCTCATGGCGGGTGCCTGCGAGAGCGGCGCCCTGCTGACGGGAGCCACGCCCAGGCATGTGTCCGCGTTGCGGCATTATGGCTACGCGTTCGGGATGGCCTTCCAGTTGATTGACGATGCCCTGAATTTTTCCGGCGACGAACAGGAAGTGGGCAAGCCCGTGGGCAGTGACATCGTGGAGGGGAAGTTCACGATGCCCGTGCTCTCCCTGCGTGACTCCCTGCGTGGCGCGGAGCGGGGCCACCTGCTCGACCTGCTGACGGAAAAGTCGCTCTCCAATGGCGGCGCCCGCAGGGTGACCGAATTGGTCCGGGAGCGGGGCGGCGTGGACCGCACCCTCCAGCGGGCTGAAGTCTACCTGCGCGAGGCGCTCGGGGCCGTCGCCGACCTTCCGGCCCCCGCAAGGGATCCCCTCACCACTCTTGCGTCGTACGCCCTGGACCGGAGGACCTGACGGCCCGACGGGCCAGGGGCGCGCGGACCCCGGTCGGATGTCCGGAGCAGGCCGGCGGGAGATTGTGGACGGCGGTCCTGTGGAGCGTGGCCGCCGCAGTGAGCCTGGCCTGGGTGGGGCTTGGCCGCCTTCCCGATCTGGCCGCCTCGCTGGCACTTCATCCGGCCGTCGCCCCGAAGGATTTCTTCGGACACTGGACGGGAACCGCCGGGGCGGTGCTGGCGGCACTCTTGTTCGGGATCGTCCTCCGGGCCGCAGGGCGGTTGGGCCTCGGATGGCTCGGGGCGGGCGCGTGGATGCACCGGACGGAGCGGACCGCCGTCAGGCTCCTGGGCGGGGCGGGAATGGTTGCGACGGCGTTGATGGGCGCCGGCTTTGCGGGCCTGCTCAATCCCCCCCTACTCTGGGTCACGGGGGCCGTCGTCGCCATGCTCGCGCGGGCCAGGGCGCGCACGGTCGTCTCACGCCGACGGCATCCGATCCGCGAAGACCTCCGTGAAGGCGGTGATTCGCCGCGCGTCATCAGCCTCCTGATGGCCGGCGTGCTCCTGCTCTTGGGCCTTGCGGCGCTCGCGCCGCAGATTTGGACCGACCCGCTCGCCTATCACCTGGCCGCTCCCCAGCGGTTCGTGACCCTGCACCGCGATGTGGGGGGGCCGAACTTCTGCTTCAGGTTTCCCCTGCTCGCGGAGCGCTTGATCGGCGTCACCCGCGGCCTCCTCCCGCCGGCGGCTTTTCTGGCAATCTCCCTGGGATCCCTTCTGGCCTTGCTCCACGGCTGGACGGCCCGGCGGTGGGGCATGCCGGTGGCACGGCTGGCCGTGGCGGGCACGGTGGCGTCCTCGCTCACGGGGTTCAATGCCGTCCAGCCCAAGCCCGACCTCCTGGCGGCCGCCTTCGTCCTTCTGGCGGTGGCGAGCGTGGACGATGGGACGGTGGAGCGGCCGCGGGGAGCTGCGCTTGTGTTGTCCGGACTTGCGACCGGATGGGCGTTCGCCGCGAAATATCCGGCCGTCCTCCCCGGGCTGGCGGTCCTGGGGTGGCAACTGGCGCGGGGAACGCCCTCGCTGGTCGGCCGTGCGCGGCGCATCGTCCTGCTGGCGGTGGGTGCGGCGTCGGCGGCCGGTCCGTTCCTGCTGCGTGGATGGCTGCTCTCCGGCGATCCCGTTTACCCATTTTCGGGGGGCGGTCTGGATTGGCCACCAGAAAGCGGCCGCCTGTTCGAATGCCGTGGATGTCCGGGTCGCGACTTTATGCCGTGGTGGTCGGGGCTCCTGGTCGTGGCCACGCAGGCGGCACCCCTGGCGACGCTTGGCGTCCCGCTGCTCCTGGGGGGCGCCGGTCCCGTCCGCCGGGCGGGCGCCCGGGTGTCCGGCCTGGCAGCGGTCTGTACCGTCGCCGTGGGGGGATGGCTGTGGCTTCGTCCGTGCGTGCGGTACATGTATGCGGACCTGCCGCTCGTCGCCGTCCTTGCCGCGGTTGGCCTGGTGCGGTCGCCGCTCTGGGATCCCGCCCGGCGCACGCTGGCGACGGGCGCGGTGCTTCTCGTGCTGGGTGCGGGGTCGGTGCATGCCCTCCTGGCCGCGGACCAGGACGCGGGGACGGCGCGATCCCGGTTTGCGGTGGGCGCAGGGCTGGAATCGGAAGCCGGGTTCCTCGCCCGGACGCTCACCACCCACTGGCGAGCCGCCACCGCCCTCGGCCCGCCGCGCGGCGGCCGCCTCCTGCTGGTTGGCGACTCCCGGGCCGCGTGGTTCGGGCGGTCGCGGCTGGTGATCGGGCAGGACTACTCCGACATGCCCCTGGTCCTCGCCATTGCGCGGGAATCCCGCACTCCGGGCGAGGTGGGACGCCGGTTCCGGGAGTTGGGGATCACCGAGGTGCTGGTCAACTACATCGCCTCTGAGTACACGGGGGCCCAGGCGGAGGCGTTTTT
>JAHFSL010000181.1 GCA_023265785.1 Candidatus Coatesiibacteriota bacterium
CGGATCCACCGGCCGTGCGATTCGCGCTGGTACTCGGGCAGGTTTTGCTCGTCGTTCCAGGTGACCTCCACCCAGTCGCCGGTGGAGTCCTGGGCGCGCACCAGCCGGCCCCGGGCATCGTAGGTCCAGCGGGTGTTCGTGCTGTCGGCGCGGTCCACCTTGGTCACGTTGAGGTTGATGTCCGTCTCCCGGCGCTGGCGGCTCGCCGCGGCCCCGGCCTGCTTGTCCGGGTCGCTGGACCGGACGGTCTGGGTCCGCTCCTCCAGCACGCCGCGCGGGTCGTAGTAGTCGGAGACAATCGTCTGCTGTTCGTTGCCCAGCACGATCTCGGTGGTCCGATCCTCGGCCCACCGGTAGGCCAGCCGCATGGTCGGCCGGCCGCTCTCGTCCTGGATTTCCGCCACCCGGTCCAGGCTGTCGTAGATGATGCCATACAGGACCGCGCCCTTGAGGCCGGACGGGTCCTGCCGGCGCACCTCCGCCAGCCGCCCGTCATTGTCGTACCGGTACTCCACGACCTGCTGGGTATTCGAAACCACCCGCACGAGCCGCCCGTTCTCCCCGTAGCTGTATCGCATCTCATCCCCGGAGGTGGATTTGACGGCCACGATCCGGCTCTGGTCGTCGTAGGCGAAGAGGACGCCCGGTCCCTCCCCGGTGGCCGTGGGCTCGTTGGCCAGCCCGGTCACCTTGGCCCCACCGCTCCACAGGGGATTCGTGTCCCCGACCCGGATATTGCGCACCTCCACCAGCCGGCCGCCGGCATCATAGGTGAACCGGAGCCGGAACGGGAGCGGGTTGCCGATCTCCTGCAGGATGCCGCGCGCGTCAAAGAACATGAAGAACCCCGTCTCGTCCTCGATCCGGAAGCCCGAAGCCGTCCGGGTCAGCGTGTCATCGAACCCGTCCGGAGAATGATACCCCCCGTGCCCGTCGGGCTTGTAGCAGAACCGTGAGCCGTCCCACCGGGTGTACTGGATGGACTGGTCCTCGTTGAAATCAAGCCGGGAGGAGAAGTTGTGCATCCACCCCGGGCCGAAGGGACCCGGCGTGCGCTGGAGGCCGTTGTAGGTCCGGTACAGCATGACGTTCAGCCCCCGCCAGAGCGCCGCGGCATCGAGCGAGGACACGAAGAGGTTCCCCGTGAAGGTGTTCACGACCGGCGAGACAGTGAGCCCCTGCCCCAGCGAGGAGGAGGCCCCCATGGCGTAGGCGTACTGGCGGGAGAGGAGTTCGGAGAGTTCGCGCAGGAATTCCGTTTCATGCTCATCATGGCCGGTCCCGGGATGCAGGTGGGCCTCCTCGCGCGGCGTACGCAGGGGCATCAGGGCGCCGGTGGAGACGGCATAGGGGGCCAGCCGCGGCTGGTCGAGGAACACCCCCGCGGGGATCCCGAGCCGGAGGAGATCGCGCTGGGCCAGCCGATCCTGGCGGCGCGGCAGGGCGATCTTGACCGAGACGGGCTGGTGCGTGGATTTCACGGTGGGCAGGCCCAGCCCGTCGCGCACCAGCAGGGACAGGCACATGGACCCGGGCACCACCTCGGTGGGCACCGTGGACAGGCCGGCGGGCTTGCCGTACCCCGCGCATCCCGCCAGAGCCAGGAGCAAGGCGCCGGCCGTCGCGGGAAGCGGGAGGCGGCAGGTCGGAAACACTGGGCGTATGGTATCCGATCCGGGAGAGCCCCGCCACCCCGCCGGGGGCCCCGCGTCCCTCTGGTAGACTGGCCCGCATATGGCGGCGGGCCGCGTCCCGGACTTAAGTCTCATCCTCGCCTGCTACCACGAGGAGCAGATCCTTGAGTCCTCCGTCGAGGCCATCCTCAAGGTGCTCCGGGCCTCCCGCCTCAGGTGGGAAATCATTTTCGTGGAGGATGCCAGCCGGGACCGGACCCGCAACCTCATCAAGGGCCTTCTCGCCCGGCACCGGACCCTGCCCCTGCGCGCGATCTTCCACGATCGGAACATGGGCCGGGGGCGGTCCGTGGCCGACGGATTCCGGGCGGCCCGGGGCCGGGTGGTGGGATTCATTGATGTGGACCTGGAGGTCCCGGCCCACTACGTGCCGGCCTGCTGGCAGGCCATCGCCGATGGCGCGGATATCGCGTTGGGCAAGCGGGTCTTCAAGTTTTCCATGCGGGGCATCGTCCGCTACGCAATGTCCATTGGATACGCCTCCGTGGTGCGGCGGCTCCTCCCGGTGCCCGGAGTCACCGACACGGAGAGCGGGTACAAGTTCTTCCGGCGCGAGGTCGCGCTGGCCCTCGTGGACGAGGTCCAGGACCCCGGCTGGTTCTGGGATACCGAAATCATGTTCCGGGCGTCCCGCGGGGGCCTGGTCATCACCGAGACTCCGTGCCTCTTCGTGCGCAACCTCGCCAAGCAGTCTACCGTCCGGCCCCTGCGGGACAGCCTCCACTATCTCCGCACCGTGCTGGCGTTCCGCCGCCGGGTGGCGCGGGAGGACGGCGGCGGCCCGGAATCCGCCCGCTACTGGAAGGAGCAGGGCACGGCGTTTGCCCGCCACTACGACCGCGGGCAGGCCACCGGGCCGATGCGGTTCGTGCGCGGGTTTCTGGAACAGCGCGCCCGCATCCTGGACGGGTGGCTGGCGGTCCGGCCCGGCATGCGGGTCCTGGATGTGGGCTGCGGGCATGGCCTGCATCTGGTCTCCATGGGCCGGCGCGGCGCGCGGGTCACCGGGGTTGATATCTCCCCCGGCATGATCGCCCAGGCGCGTGCCGCCCTGATCGCCGCGGGGATCCGTTCATTCAGGCTGGTGTGTGCCCCGCTGGAGGCGGCCCGCCTGCCGGCCGGGGCCTCCGATCTGGTGCTGGCCGTCGGCCTGCTGGACTACCTGCCCGCGTGGCAGACCGCGTGGCGGTTGCTGGCCACGCGCGCCCGCCTGGGGGGATCGGTGATCGTGTCGGTCCCCAAGCGGCCCAGCCCATTCTTCTTCTTCCGGACCCGGCCCGGCATCTGGTTCCGGCGGGTCCTGTTCAACCTTCCCCCGATCATGGTGACCGCAACCCGCGCCGAACTGGACGCCGCCGCACTCGGTGCGGGCGTTCAGCTGACGGAAGTTGTTGCCTGCCAGGGCACCATGTGGTTGGCCCGCGGCCGGCGCGTCCGCTAGCCGCCCGGCCTCATCCCAGTCGGAGGGGTCGGCCCCCGGCCAGCCAGCGCTCCAGATCGGCGCGGGCCGGCGGCAGGTCCTTGCCGGCCACGCTCACGCGCGCCACGGAGCCGCCCTTGAGCCACGGGCCCAGGGCGCGATTGGCCGCCAGGTGCAGCGGGGAATTTGAAAAGCGCGCGAGCGAGGGAACATCCTCCCAAATCGTGAGTTTCCACGTCTCCAGGGTGGCCATGCGGTCCGGATAGGCCTCGCCCACCAGTCCGCCGATCCGGTGGGACAGGAATCCAAGGCGGAGACTGTAGGACAGCGCGCTGAACATGATCCGCCAGGACCGGAACGGGAGGTGGAGCGCGAGCACCTCATACCGCTTGTCAGGAACCACCTTCGTGCGAAAGGTCCATTTCGGCTCGGGGAGCGGCGACGGCACGAACGGCATGAAAGCATCCTACACCCGCCCACCCCTGCGGGCCTTTGCGCCGGCGACTAGAGGCTGGCGGGGCGGGTGACGGAGTACACGCTGGTGAGTTCGTACGGCCGGTACCGGGCGGGCTCCTGCCGGCCCTGTCCCGGGTAACTCAACATGAGCGCGACCCTGGACGGGGCGTTCACCCATTCCACGAACACCGCGCTGTGCTCGCTGTTCCCGAAGGAGTGGTTGCGAAAGTACAGCCAGTCACCCGGCCGGATCACGCCGGTGTCCAGGTACGGGCCGGCCTTGGGGCCCTTGGCCACCACCTTGCGCCGCCGCTCGGGAAACCCGGCGCGGGTGAAGACCGCGTCAATATAATCCCAGCAACTGCCGGGCAGGATGACCTTGCTCACCAGCGCCATATCCCGGCCCGTTTCCAGCACCTTCTTCCCATCGGCATCGGCCTTGCGTTCCGCGGCCTGCTCCAGACCCTTGCCATCACCGGCAAACGTCTGAACCTCAAATCCCCGCCCCCCGGCCCCGGTCCCGCCCGTGCGGCGCTCGGTGAGGAGCACCAGCGGCTCATGCCCGGTCTCAACGACCGGGCCGGTTCCCGACCCCGTCAGGGAGGCCGTGACGGCGGGGCCGCCGGTAGTCCCGCCCACGGGGGCACGGCCATCGGGCCCCGGGGGCGGGCCGGCCATCATCTGCGTGAGTTCAGCCACGCGGGCCAGCAGGACCTGGGCGTGCAGGACGTGCTGGCGCACCACCGTCTCGGCGGTGCTCCCTAACCGCGCCGGCACCTCGCGATAGGCCGACTGCGCCCCGGCAAGATCTCCCAGCGCCAGCTTCGCATCGCCGGTCTTCGCGTAGGCCTTGGCCGCCACATGCCAGAGATGCCGCGGCACGGGGTCGCCGCACTCCGCGAGGACGGCCGCGTAGAGCGGGATGGCGGGGGCGAAGTTCTTCCTGGCCTCCAGGTTACGGGTCTGGTCAAACAGCGCGTTGATCTTCGCCAGCGACGGCATGCTCCTGGGAGCGCCAAAGGCCGCCGCACCCGCCAGGGTTGCGAGCAGCAATGCGGGGCCGCGCCGGATCATCCACGAATCCTACCAGCCTTCGGACCCCGGGCGGTGACCCCACGCCAGGAAGGGGTTCCAGTGGTTGACGCCATGAGGCCGGTATAATGCGGAAGGTATGGGACTAATTCGTGTCGCACTCACCCTGGAATGGAAGGCCAGGAGCGTCAAGACCACGGCGCTCGTCGACACCGGTGCGACCTATTCCGTTATTCCCAGGGAAATGGCGCATCGCCTCAACCTTGCGCCAGGCAGATCCTACACGGTGGAGCTGGCCGATGGAAGAGTCCAACGTCTACCTGCAGCGACGGTTGGTGTTCGGATCGATGGGCGCGCGGCTCCCGTGACCACCCTCATTTCGCCTCGCGGTGAAGTCCTCCTCGGTGCCGAAAGCCTTGAAATCCTTGACATCACCGTGGATCCAAGGCGTCGGCGGCTCACGATGGGAAAGCACTTCGCCCTCAAAGCCGCCTAGCCCCGGGGCGCAAGACCCTATCTCCGACCAAGAACTCTCGTCCGCGTTGCTACACTGGTTTATCTTGGGGCGTCGCCAAGTGGTAAGGCACGGGGCTTTGAACCCCGCATTCCCTGGTTCGAATCCAGGCGCCCCAGGCCTCATAAGCGAGTGGAACCATATGTATACCACACTATACATACAGTTCTATCCCGGCTATAATCAACTCGTATGATACGGCGACGCGAATGGATCGCCCGACTTGAGTCGGCCTGGCAGGAGCGGTCGGTCGTTTGGCTTGCCGGCGTGCGGCGGAGCGGAAAGACCGTGCTCTCCCGCAGCCTTCCGGGAGTCCGTTATTACGATTGCGAGATTCCCTCGGTCCGGCGGGCACTGCACGATCCTGAAGTCTTTCTGGGGAGCCACCGCCGAACCCGCGTCGTGCTGGATGAGATCCACCGGCTGGCCAATCCCTCCGAACTCCTCAAGATTGCGGCGGACCATTACCCGGATGTCCACATCCTGGCAACCGGCTCCTCAACCTTGGGGGCCACCCGGAAATTCAAGGATTCCCTGACCGGTCGAACGGCCACGGTATGGCTGACGCCGATGACTGGCGATGATCTGCGGGATTTCCGGAACAAGAACCTTGCTCACCGGATGACCCGTGGAGGCCTTCCGCCGTTGTTCATGAGCGGACCGCTTCCGGAGGCGGCCTTCCAGGATTGGATCGATGCCTACTGGGCCAAGGATATTGAGGAGCTGTTTCGCCTGGAACGCCGCGCGTCGTTC
>JAHFSL010000182.1 GCA_023265785.1 Candidatus Coatesiibacteriota bacterium
TTCGCGTCATCGTCCACGAGCAGGACCCGCCGCGCCCCGGCCGTGGCCTCGCCGCTTCCGGGGACGATGTGCTTCTTCATGAACGCCGCGAGGCTTCCCGAACTGATGCGGCGGCGCCCCCCGGGCAGGGTGGCGCCGGTCAGGATGCCCTGGTCGTACCACCGCTGGATGGAAAAGACGGAGACGCCGCACATCTTGGCGGCCTTGAGCGTGGAAATGGTGTCGCTGGCCGCCGGCCGGGCCAGGACCGCCGTCGCGGAATGCTTGGAATGTTTCATGCCGGTCCTCCTCAAAATGTTCTCTCGGCAGTTATCATACACCACTCCCCAGCGTCCAATTTGCCTCCCGGGCAATTCTCCGGTTAGGATGCAGGCACCGTGCACCTCTACTTCATCAAGGTGCTGTTGCTCTTCTGGATTCCGGGGGTGGCCCTCACGATCGGCATCTGGAGCCGGCTGACCCATGCGGAGCGCCGGGCCTACTGGATCACATGTGGCCTGATGGCAGTCATCTCTTTCGGCATGGAGTATGTCTACCTGTGGCTCGATATCTGGAACTTTTCAGAAGCCCGCGATCCCCTGCTGGGCATCCGGATCTGGGGGGCACCGATCGAGGAATTTGAGTTCTGGTTCGGCGCGAGTCCGTTCATTCTCGGGCTCTACCTGATCTTCCGCCGTTGGCTCGTCCGCCCCGCCCGCCGGGTCCGCCATGCCCGCTGACCGGCGGTATCCCGGCGACCGCACGCCGGACTTCACGACGCGGGACGATGGCGCCCCCACCTACGCGCGGGGGAAGAAATGGCCCGCCTCGGCCCTGCTGGCCCTCCCGTTCACGGTGGTCCTGTTCCCGCTCTGCCGGGCGGCGTGGAGCCACATGTCCTGGCGTGCCTGCCTGCTCGCGACGATCGTGTTTGGGGCGGTCATGCTCCCGGCCGAGCATGACTCCATCCTGCGCGGCCACTGGGTCTATAACGAGAACAAGATCCTTGGGCCGCTGATCTGGGGCGTGCCGATTGAGGAGCCCCTCATCTATTACCTGATGCCCCCCATCTTCGTGATCGCCCTGTTCGAGTATCTGGCTGCACTCAAGTCCGGCGCGCTCCGGCTGGCGCCCCACACCCGGGCCACCCTGCGCGGCGTGGCGGGCCATGTCCGCCGCCGGCCGGTCCACACGGCCGCGTGGAGCGGAGCCGCCCTCCTGGCCGCCGCGACGCCGTTCCTGGCCTCGCCCGTCAGCGGCGCCATCGAACACTGGACCGCCAATCACTGGGCCCGCAAGGTGATCCTCCGGTACCGGGTCACGGGCGCCCACACGGGGGTTTCCTGCTTCAACGCGGGTGACGACCCCGTCCGCCATGTCACGGTGGAGGTGGCGCTCGCCGCACCGGTGGCTCCGGGAGAGGTCGTGGTCCATGTTCCCCGCCGGATTGAGGCGAGCCTCAATCCCCGGTCCGACGGGCCTGCGCCGGAGCAGACCAGGGCTGCGACGTCCTACGCCATCAAATTGGAGCGGCTCTTCCCACGCGAGGCCTCCACGGACGAAGAATATATCTCGATCAGTGCGCCGGTCCGCATCCTGCGGGTGCAATTTGTCGCCGACGAGGGACGGGGTTCAGAGGAAGGCGCGACGAAGGGCGCGGCCGAGGCCGAGCCCGATCTTCCCGATGTCGCGCAGGCGGCGGAATAGAAAGGTGAAAAAATATTCTTGGCTCACAAGGACCGCCTTGTCTTTGTCAATGCCCCCACCGTCTCCGGTCCTCCCCGCGGTCCTCACCGCCCTGTCTCTGTCGATGATTGCGTTGTCTCCATTCCTGGCCTCCGCTTCTCCCTCCCCCTACCGGCAGGGCGTGGCCGCGTTCGAGTCCGGCGATGATGCCACCGCGCGGGTGGCCCTGGCCGGGGTGGACGCCCGGACCGAGCCCCATGCGGTCTACCTGCTGGGCGTTCTGGCCGAGCGGCGCAAGGCCTACGCCGAAGCGGTCATACGATTTACCTCCTACCTGGCGTCCGTGCCGGCCGGATCGGACCTCGTGCCTTCCGCCCGGGCCCATCAGGCCTACTGCCTCGCCGCCGGTGGCCGCTATGCCATGGCGGCCAGCCTGCTTGCCGCATCCGGATCACGGCCCACCGACCGGGCGACGACCCTCCTGCTGGGATATGCCGACCTCATCCTCTGCCGCAGGCAGGCCGACGCCCCCGGCCGTCGCGCGGCTGCGGCCCGGGCGGAAGCCCGGTTTGGCGCCGTCCCCAACGATGCCGAGGCGCTGAACGGCCGCGGGTTGGCCCGGCTCGCACTGGCCCGCCCCCGCGAGGCGGCGGAGGACTTCCACCGCGCCGGTGCACTCGCCCCCCGCGTGACGTTCTTCATGAATGAGGGTCAGGCCCGGCAGGAGGCGAAAGAATTCGCGGCCGCCCGCACCGCCTACCGCCGGGCCGCGGACCTCGCGCCCGAGTCCGATCCACTCCACGCCAAGGCGATGCGCGCCCTCGGCCACCTCACCGACCTGGAGGCGACCGGAACAAAGTAGCCCGTCTAGCCCGTCTGGCGATCAGGGCCGGTCCAGGAGACCGCGAACCCGCCGGGCCAGCGCATCACGGGAAAACGGCTTTTCGAGCATGGGGCCCGGGAGCGCGTCAAGGCTTTCGCCCAGCACGGATTCCGCGTACCCGGAGATGAACAGGACGGGGAGTCCGGGGAAGACCTCGCCGAGACGCGCCGCCAATTCCCGTCCACCCAGTCCCGGCATCACCATGTCCGAAACGAGAAGATGAATCGGCCCTGCGTGTGCCGTGGCGATCCGCAGGGCATCCTCGCCATCGGTCGCCTCCAGCACCCGGTACCCGTATTGCTGGAGAATCGTTGAGGTCAGGTACCTGACCGGCTCGTCGTCCTCCGCGAGGAGGATGGTCTCCGTCCCACCAATCCCCTTCGCTGTGGCGGGATCGGCATCCTGACTTTTCGGGTGTTCTGCCTGGAGGGGCAGAAAGATCTCAAATCGTGTTCCGCGGCCGGGTGCGCTCTCCACGGCAATCCCTCCGCCGGACGCTTTCACGATGCCGTACACGGTGGAAAGGCCTAACCCCGTGCCCCGGCCAGCCTCCTTGGTGGTAAAGAAAGGCTCAAAGATGCGCAGCCGAACGCCCTCCTCCATCCCCTCACCGGAATCCACGATGGCCAGACGGACATAGGGTCCGGGGGGCACCACCGCGCCGGCTGGTGATTCGCCCACCGCCACTTCATCCACGGACACCGTCAGCGTTCCCCCCTTTGGCATGGCATCGCGCGCATTCACCGCCAGGTTCATCACCACCTGACCGACCTGGCCGGGGTCCATGAACACGCGGCCTACGCCCCCTCCCATTGCCATCCGCAGAACGATATCCTCCCCGATAAGCCTCCGGAGAAAGTCCTCCATGTCGCGCACGGTCGTGCGCAGGTCCAGCTGCCGGGGCGCCAGGATGCTCTGCCGACTGAAGGTCAGGAGCTGGCGGGTCAGTGCGGCCGCTCGTTCCCCGGCCTCGCGCACGATCCGCATCGGCCGCACGAGCTCCGGTGACTGCGCCACCTTCTCCTGACAGAGTTCAAGTTGGCCCAGGATGACCGTCAGGATGTTGTTGAAGTCGTGCGCAATCCCCCCGGCCAAACGGCCAACCGCTTCGAGCTTCTGGACCTGCTGGAACCGGCGCTCGGACTGCCTCAGGCTTTCCTCGACCTCGTGCTTGGCGCGATGGCTGGCCGCCTCCTCCAGTTCCCGACGGATGACCGGTCCCAACGTGGACAGCCTGCCCTTGCGCAGGACATCCCGGGCGCCCGCGCGCATCAGGCTCGCGGCGCCCTCCTCACCAATGGAACCCGAGACCACCACGACGGGGACTTCTGAACCGGCCTCGCGCCACAAGCGGAGGGCGGCTTCCGCGCCGAATCCTGGCACGGAGAAGTCGGCCAGGATGACATCCCAGGTTGCCGTCCCCAGGGCCTCCGCCATGGCCGCTTCCGTGATCACTCGTCGCATCTCGCAGGTGAACCCCGACCGTCCGAGTTCGCGGGACACCAGGAGCGCATCGTCCTCACTGTCTTCGACGATAAGAACGCGCAGACGCTCCAACGACCCGGTCATGCGGGCGGCTCGTTCAAGAGCAGCCAGTACAGCCCGAGCTGCCGCACCCCGTCAACGAATTTCTCAAACTCCACCGGCTTGCGAACGTAACTGTTTGCGCCCAGCTTGTAGCCCGCCACCCGATCCGCGTCCTCATTGGACGACGTGAGAATCACCACCGGAATGAGCCGGGTTCGCTCCTCCCCCCTGATACGGCGCAGGACCTCGAGTCCATCCAGCCGCGGCAGCTTGAGGTCAAGCAGGATCACGATGGGCAGGGCGGGTGGCGCCGACACCGCGTGCGCACCCGTGCCGTTCAGCCAATCCAGGGCCTCCACGCCGTCCCGGGCCACCACCACCTGGTTCGAAATGTTGTTCTTCTTGAACGCCCGCAGGGTCAGGGCTTCGTCATCCGCGTTATCCTCGACCAGCAGAATCGTCCCCTCGCGCATGCCCATCAGGTCCTCCTTGTTGTCAGTCCAGCCGGAACAGGAATGTGGCGCCCCGATCCGGCTCCGCCTCCGCCCGAATCAACCCGCCATGCCGGTGGATGATCCGCCGGACGGTGGCGAGCCCGATGCCCGTGCCCTCAAACTCCGTGGCCGTGTGCAGGCGCTGGAACGCCCCGAAGAGCTTTTCGGCATAGCGCGGGTCAAACCCGGCCCCGTTGTCCCGGATGAAGATCATCCGCCGCCCCTCCTCCTCCCGACTCCCCACCTCAATCACGGCCCGTTCCCGGCCACGCGAGAATTTCCAGGCGTTCCCAAGAAGATTATCGAGAACCACCTTCAGCAGGGAGGCATCCCCCACGACCTCCAGCCCGTCGGCGATCTCCGTCCGGACGGATCGGGAAGGATCGTTGGACCGGAGCTCATCCAGGACCGCCCGGGCCAGGGCCGAGAGGTTCACCGGCTCCACGTGGATCGCGGTGCGGGAGATGCGGGCCAGCCGGAGCAGATCATCAATCAGGTCACCCATCCGCCGGGTGGCCGCCCGAATCCTGGCCAGGAATCCCCGGCCGTCCTCGTCAAGGTGCTCGGCCTGGTCCTCCAGGAGCGCAAGACTGAAGCCATCAATGCTCCGGAGGGGCGCCCGCAGGTCATGGGCGACGGCATAGCTGAATGCATCAAGCTCGTCATTCGCCGCGACCAGGTGGCGGTTCGAATCATTGAGGCGGGCTTCCAGTTCTCGGCGGACGAGATCCCCGCGGTGGAGCAGGTGCGCGGTCCACCACACCAGGCTCGTCAGGATCACCAGATTGGCCGCCGCCACCAACGGTCCACCGACGCCATGGTCGAGGGCGCCGGCCTCCTCAAGCTGCATGCGTCCCCAGGTGGTCAGCAGGAGCACGGCCGCGAGCCACGGCAGCACGCGCCGGACGAGAAATCCTCCCACCGTGTCGGCGGAGAAGATGCCGATCGGACCCCGTTCCGGCCCGACCGATGCGACCCCGAGTGCCAGGAGCATGAACGCCACCGCCGAGTGGAGGGCCATCCGGGTGATCTCCGGAAAGAGCCGCCCGCCGAACAGGTACCCGACCAACGTCACGAGTGACGTGACCCCCACGATGGCGGCGACCCCAAGGGACAAGCGGCGGGTCAGAGGTTGCCACCACCAGGTGACTGAAATCGCCAACCCTGAACCCAGAAGGACAAACGCCGACGCCGGAGACATCCGCCCGGGCGCACTGGTCTGGACCGCCCGGCCGGCTTCAGAGAACAACAGGAGATCAATACCAAGGTCCAATCCCGCTGCATGTTCAACGAGCGTG
>JAHFSL010000670.1 GCA_023265785.1 Candidatus Coatesiibacteriota bacterium
GCCGCGCCCGGACCCCCTCGTCCATGCCCACGCCTGAATCGCGGACCATGAGCCGGACCCGGGGACCGGCGGCATGGCCGGTTGAAAATCCGTCCTCGTTGGCGGTCTCGATTTCCAGCCGGCCTCCGTCGGGCATGGCGTCCCGGGCGTTGACGGCCAGATTCATCAGGACCTGCTGGACCTGGCCGGGGTCGGCGAGGACCCGGTCCAGCGTGGGATCCAACCGCGTGATGAGGGTGATATCCTCGCCGATCAGCCGCCTCAGCATGCGTTCCATGTCGAGCACCTGAAAATTGAGGTCCACCGGCTGGAGCGTGGCCGGCTGGGCACGGCTGAAGGTCAGGAGCTGGTGCACCAGCGTGGCCGCGCGCTCCCCCGCCTTGCGCACCTCCGTGATGCGCTCCCGCGCCGGCTCGGGCAGGTCCTCCCGCCGGAGCAGGAGCTCGGAAAATCCGTTGATCACGGTCAGGATGTTGTTGAAATCGTGGGCGATCCCGCCGGCAAGCCGCCCGATGGAATCAAGTTTCTGGGACTGGCGGAGCCGGTCCTCCGAGGTGCGGAGCGCCTCCTCCGCGGCCTTGCGGTCCGTGATGTCCCGGTAGTTGATGACGATGCCCCCCACGGCGGGCTCCTCCGCCATGTTCTGGCCGGCCAGGTCCACATGCCGCCAGCTCCCGTCCTTGTGCCGGAGGCGGAATTCGGCGGACGCCACGGCACCCGCGCGGCGCGCAAGATCCGCAAACATCGGCAGAATCCGGTCCCGATCCTCGGGATGGATGAACTCGAACAGGCTCTTGCCCAGAACATCGGCCAGCCGGTAGCCCAGCATCCGTCGGCTGGACGGCGACAGGAAACTGGGCACGCCATCGGGCGCCAGGATGGCGATGACCTCGTGCAGGTTTTCGATCAACGACCGGAACCGTAATTCCTGCCGGCGGACCTCCTCGTCGGCGCGCTTGCGGTCCGTCGTATCCCGCATCGTCACCTGCAGGGCGGGGGCTCCCCGCCAGGATGTCGGGAGGCTGGTCAGTTCCACGTCCACCATCATGCCGTCCAGCCGGCGCAGGCGCTGTTCCAGCAGGCTGGTCTGCGATAACGCCTCCTCAAAGGATCGCGCGCTGGCCTGGACCACATACTCGATTTGCGGGAGGACAAAGTCAATGAACTCCCGGCCCACCACCTCGTCGGGCCCCCGGGCCCCCAGCAGGACCAGTCCGGCCCGATTCACGTGGCGAATCCTCCCGTCCGCCAGCACGAGGACGGCCACCAGCGAGGACTCCACCAGCTCCTGGTAGTGCGCCTCGCTCCCGGCGGGCGGCCCGGCGGGGAGGCCACGGCTCCACCGGGAGCCGCGATTGCGGTGGAGGAGGATTCCCAACCACGTGGTGGTCACCAGGAGCAGGCCGACCAGCATGGGGTTCGGGGCGAACCTGGGAATGTTGATGATCACGGCCACGGAGTCCTGGTTCACCGGAAGGCCCCGGCCGGACGGGATCCGGCATGCTTCATTGGAGCGCGGCACCCACGAGAAACAGCGAGAACGCCGCCGTATCATATTTCGCACCGACGACCACCATCTGGGCATTGGTCAGGGCTAGGACGACGAGCATCCCCAGGCGGCCCGCCCGAAGGCCCCGCGCGGACCAGAACAGCCCCACGCCCGTCACGGGACAACGCCCGCGGTGGCCAGCCGCGCCGCCAGCGCCCGCCAGCGGTCGGCGAACGCGCCGCCCGGGGCCATGGCGGCCGCGTCCCGGAAGGCCGTGGCCGCCTCGCGCAGGCGGCCCGCGGCCAGCAGGGACTCACCGCGCACCCCGCGGACCGCCGCCGCGGTGTCCCGCCGGGACTTTTCCTGCGCGTCCGCCCCGCCCCCGGTCACCGCCGCCAGCGCGCGCTCGGCCTCGTCCAACAATACTCCCGCCGCCGTCACCCGGCCCTGCCCGATGGCCTCGTGCGCCGCCATGCCGTTCAGGAGGGCCTGGTTCACCCGGATCATGTCCCGGTGGTCCGGG
>JAHFSL010000671.1 GCA_023265785.1 Candidatus Coatesiibacteriota bacterium
CACAATGCTGGAGGGGAGGGCGGCGGCGGTGGCAAAGACCTGGCGGAGCAGGGCCGGGCGGCGAACCGGAGCAAGGGCAAGAAGGTCACGACCGATTGCGGGGTCAATAATGGCCTCCCGCAGGTAGGCTGCCCACCTGACCGGGTCACGCCGCAGGCGGATGGCTCCGGGATAGAGGCCCTGCCGGACCGCCATTTCGGCCGCGCGGTCAGGACTCAACTTGAAGGTCATCGCCGCCGAAGCGGCGGACCAGTGTGCCAGCGTGACCCGCTCAAACCGACCCGCAAGGCTCTCCCGTGATCCGCGCGTCAGCAGCAGTGCAGACGACCCGCTGATGACGACATGGACCCGGACCCGGCCGCGCCTGAGCCGGTCCCACTCTCCCTTCAGCCTTCCGGCCCAATCCACCAGGTGCTGGGCCTCGTCCAGAAGCAGAACGGCCCGTCCATGCCTCGCGGCCGTATCCCCCGCCTGCACCCAAAGGCGTCCCCAGAATCCCGGCACGGCCGCCTCCGGACTGTCCGCGGCGGCATAGACGGCATGACGGCCAAGACCGCGGGCCAGGTCGAGCAGAAGCGTCGTCTTGCCCACTTGACGCGGCCCCGTGAGCATCTGAATCCTGCCGGGCGCCGGCTCCTGCAACCGGGTGCGCAGAAGGGCCAGGCACGACCGGTAATCCATGCGGAAGGCTGAAAGAGTCATACTCTTATAATTATTCGACTATAACCTCTTTGTCAACCCCCCCTCCAGCCCGGTTCCGTGGCGGATCACTGCAACGAAATCGGGCGGGGCATCGCCGGGTTGGCGGACGAGGTTCCCGGAAGCTCCCCGGAATGGTAGAATCCGCCATGGCTTCTCCCATCAAGGTCGCGGTGATCGGCGCGGGGCGTCCCTGGCGCACCGAGGGGGCGACCGGGTTCGGGATGTCCCACCGGCACTGGATCGGGTTCAAGGAGACCGGCCGGGCGGAACTGGTCGGGGTCTGCGATCTCATGGTGGACCGCGCCAAGGCGTACGCCGCCGACCATAATCCGCAGGCGCGCACCTACACGGACTACACCGAGATGATCCGGAAGGAATCCCCCGACTATGTCTGCGTCTCGCTCTGGCCGCACCTGCACGCCGTGACCGTGAAGGCGGTCGCGGCCCTCAAACCGAAGGGCATCCTGTGCGAAAAGCCGATGGATGTGGACTGGGACGCCGCCCTGGCCATGCACGAGGCCTGCGTGGCGCATGGGGTCGGGCTGATGATCAACCACCAGCGCCGGTTCAACAAGCCGTTCCTCGAAGCGAAGCGCCTCATCACCTCGGGCGCCATTGGCAAGCTGGTCCGGCTGGACAGCGCGTGGCACAACTTCCAGGACTCCGGCACCCACCTGCTGGACATGCTCTTCAACCTGAACGGCGACGAGGCGGCGACCTGGGTCCTCGCCCAGGCGGACACCCGGGGCGGCCGCAAGGTGTTCGGCGCCCTCCAGGAGAGCCACGGCATCATTGATTTCCGGTTCGCCAACGGCGTGCGGGCCTGCCACCGGGCGGGGAAGGACTACAAGGACCTCGGGTGCATTGTTCGCGCCACGGGCGAAACAGGCGTGGTCGAGATCGTCGAGGATGGCCCCCGCTGGATCAGGGTCCGCCAGGACGGCGGTGGGTGGGACTACCCCGACACCGGCGGCGAAAGCATCCACGATGACGCCGCGATCGGCCGCGGGATCGCGGATTTCGTCGCGGCCATCGAGGGCAACCGGGAGCCCCTGCTGGGCAGTCGGAACGCCCTGCGTCCCACCGAGGTCATCTTCGCCGCCTACGAGTCCGCCCTGCGCCGGGCCCGGGTGGACCTGCCCCTGCCGGCCGCCCCGTCGGCCCTGCGCAAACTCGCCGCCGAACAGGGAACGGAATTCTGACCCGGCCCTGATCCGGGCCGGGATTTACTTTCCCCGGCGCACCCGCTCCACGGCGTCAATGACCGCCGCCGCGATGTACTCGTTCTGGGAGTCGGTCATGAGCGGATG
>JAHFSL010000672.1 GCA_023265785.1 Candidatus Coatesiibacteriota bacterium
ACTCCATTGAATACGCCGCCCGACCCTGACTCATGGACCGGATCGCGGTGGCATACCCGAACATCTCGCCCAACGGAACATGCGCCCGGACCACCCGGGCGTTGCCCCGAAACGTCATACCCTGAATTTTTCCGCGGCGAGAGTTGAGATCGCCGATGATGTCGCCCATGAACTCCTCGGGCGTCACCACTTCCAGGTCCATGATCGGTTCCGTGAGGCACGGTCTCGCTTTCATGAACGCGTCCTTGAAGGCCATGGACGCCGCGATCTTGAAGGACATCTCCGAAGAATCGACGTCGTGGAAAGAGCCATCATACAACACTGCGCGGAAATCCACCACCGGGTACCCCGCCAGGATGCCCCCTTCCTTGGTCTCCTTGATGCCCTTGTCCACCGCCGGCCAGAACTCCTTGGGAACCGTCCCCCCGACCACTTCGCTCACGAATTCATAACCTTTTCCGGGTTCCATGGGCTCCAGCCGGAGCCAGACATCCCCGTACTGCCCGTGACCGCCGGTCTGCTTGACATACCGGCCCCGGGCATCGGCCTCCACCCGGATCTTTTCCTTGTAGGCCACCTGGGGCCGGCCGGTGTTGGTCTGGACGTTGAACTCGCGCTTGAGGCGGTCCACGATGATCTCCAGGTGCAGTTCGCCCATCCCGGCGATCAGCGTCTGGTTGGTCTCCCCGTCCACCTTCACCTTGAGGGTGGGGTCCTCCTCGCACAGGCGGTTCAGCGCCATGCCCATCTTTTCCTGGTCGGCCTTGGTCTTGGGCTCGATGGCCAGCGAGATGACCGGCTCGGGGAAGGTCGGGGCCTCGAGCAGGACGGGCTGGCCCTCCGGGCACAGCGTGTCGCCCGTCCGCGTGTCCTTGAACCCGACCACGCCGACGATGTCCCCGGTGACGGCCTCCTCGATCTCCTCGCGCTTGTTGGCGTGCATCAGCAGGAGGCGACCGACGCGCTCCCGGTTCCCCCGGGTGACGTTGTCGATGTAGGAGCCTGACTTGAGGACGCCCGAATAGACCCGCACGAAGGTCAGCTTGCCCACGAACGGGTCCACGGCAATCTTGAACGCCAGGCCGCAGAACGGCTCGCTGTCATCGGCCTTGCGTGCGACTTCCGCGCCGGTCTCCGGATCCGTGGCCTTGATCGGTGGCTTGTCCAGCGGGGAGGGCAGGTACCGGACGATCGCGTCCAACAGGGGCTGGACGCCGCGGTTGCGGAACGAGGAGCCGCACAGGCAGATGTTGATCTTGCCGGCGAGGGTCCCCTTGCGCAGGCAGGCGTGAATGTCGTCCTCGGTGACGGGCTGGCCCTCCAGGAACTTGTGCATGACGGCATCGTCGAACTCCACGCAGCCCTCCAGCATCTTCTCGCGGGCGACCTTCGCCCTGTCCGCGAGCTCCGGCGGGATGTCCACCGTGGCGTAGTTCGATCCTTTCACGTCATCCTTCCAGTGCAGGGCCTTCATCCGAATCAGATCCACGACTCCGATGAAGGTGTCCTCCGCGCCCCAGGCGATCTGAATCGCCACCGGGTGGGCGGCCAGCTTGTCCACCATGCTCTGCATGGCCATATCGAAATCGGCCCCAATGCGGTCCATCTTGTTGACGTAGACGATGCGCGGCACGCTGTACTTGTCGGCCTGCCGCCAGACGGTCTCCGACTGCGGCTCCACGCCCGCTGACGCATCAAACACGACGACGGCCCCGTCCAGCACGCGGAGACTGCGCTCCACCTCCACCGTGAAGTCCACGTGGCCGGGCGTATCCACGATGTTGATCGGATGGTCCATCCAGGCGGTCGTCGTGGCGGCGGCCGTGATGGTGATGCCGCGCTCCTTCTCCTGGTCCATCCAGTCCATCTGCGTATTGCCTTCGTCCACATTGCCGATCTTGTGGATCCGGCCCGTGTAGAAGAGGATCCGCTCGGTGGTGGTCGTCTTGCCAGCGTCAATATGGGCGCAAATCCCGATATTGCGCAGGAGGCTGAGGTCAATGCGCCG
>JAHFSL010000673.1 GCA_023265785.1 Candidatus Coatesiibacteriota bacterium
GCGTCAGACCTGGGTGTTGACCGCATTTCTGGCCGCCGCGGCACTGGCGCCGTTGTGGCGGTGCGTTTCCGGCGAGCAGATGCCGTTCCTGGTGGATGCCCTGCATGTCACGTTGCCGGCCCAGGTTTCGCTGAACCGGCAACTGGCGGCCCACCCGGGTCGGCTCCCGGCCTGGGAACCGTCCCAATTCTGTGGTTCGCCATTGCTGGCTGATCCGGGTCGGCAGGCGTACTATCCGGCGGCCGTCCTCTACCGGCTCCTCCCGTTTCCCCGGGCGTACGGCTGGTTTCTCGCCATTCATATCTTTTTGGTCCTCACCGGGATGGCTGCATTTCTGCTCGAGCGCGGGGTCAATCCCCGGGCGGCCGCCATTGGCGCGCTCGGGTTGGCGTTGGGCGTCCATCCCACGCTCCTGCAGGCGGTCCCGACCGTGCTGGCGGCATGGGCATGGCTCCCCTGGGTGGGGGTGTTCGCCATGCGCCTTGCGCGGGGAGAATCCCGGTCGGGGAGCGTGGGGCTGGCGGTGTGCGGCACGTGGATGCTGCTCGCCGGGGCGCCTGGCTACGCCGCGGTGGGCATCGCCCTGACCGGCATTATCGTATTCGCGGACCCGCGAACGCGCTCCACGACCCGCGCGGCGTTCGCGGTCGCCGGGTGGGCGGCGGCGGCACTCGGGGCCGCGGCGCTGCTCGCGCCCTTGGCCGCCTACCTGCCCGACACCTCCCCCGGCGGGCCGGCGGGGGCCGATGCCATGGCGCCATGGGAGCTGCTGGGGCTGGTGGTGCCCCGGGCGTTTCTCTGGAACGAGCCGGGCGAATATGCCGATCCCACCGCCCGCTGGTCCACGCTCCACGCGCTCGGCACCCTGCCGCTGGCCTTTGCCATCTCGGCCTGGTGGCTGCGGCGGCGCGATCCGGCCAGCCGCGCTCCCCGGATGCTGGTCGGTGCCGGGATCCTGCTGGCGGTTGGCCCCTGGTTGCCCGTGGTCGGGCGGCTCCTGCAGGCACTCTGGCCGCTCTCGCAATTCCGGCATCCCGGGTTGTGGATGGGCCTGGCCGACTTCGGCATCGCCTGGCTGGCCGCACTCGGGGCGCAGGATCTCGAGCAGGGCCTGTTCGCGGCGCCCGCCCGCCGGGTTCGGGAAGGCTGGCTGGTGGCCCTCATCTTTTTTGTCAGCATGGCCATGGGTTCCCACCTCTGGCAGTTGGGCGCGCCCAGTGCGTTCATCGAGCAGCGGTGGGGCGCGTTTGCGGTGGCGTTTGCCGGCCGCGTCGGGATGATCGCCGGTACCGCCACGTGGCTGGCGGCCGGGCTTATCGCCATGTGGCTGGCCGCCCGGCGGGAGATCAGCGCGGCGACCGCATTCCGGTGCATCGCCATCGGGGCATTTCTTGACGCGGGGTTTGCCACGGGGCTGGAGTTCTCCCCTCGGCTGGCCGCGGCCAAATTAACCGGCCCGGGTGCCGCCGATGCCGCGCTCGCCCGGGCCCTTCCCCCGGCCGGCTGGGGGCGGGTCCTCGTGACTCCCCGGCACCAGTTGCTCCGGACCGAGGATGGCGAGGGGTTGGATGGGCTGGCGGGCCACATGCGGGAGTCGCTTCGCTCCAACCTGCCCGCGGCGGCCGGGTTCCGGGATGCGGCGGGGGACAACACGCTGCGGCCGGCGGGCACCGATGCGCTGCTGGAGTCGGTGACCCGTTCCCCGCATACGCCGTGGGATCCCGAGGCCGCGCAGGTGTTTGATCGGCTGGGAATCCGGGTGCTGGTGTCGCGCCGGCCGCTGGTCGGGCCGGGGCTGAAACCTATTTACAGCGGCCATGTCCGGCTGTATGAACGGCATGGTGGGCTCAACCCGGCGTGGATTGAGCCGGCTTCCGCCGGCCTGGTGACGGCCGCTTCGTCGCCTGCTTCGGGCGACTGGAACATCACTGCTAACCTTTCCAGGCCCGGGCAGTTGGTCGTCAGCGAATCCGCCGTGTGTGGCTGGCGCGTGGTGGCCGGCCCGCCG
>JAHFSL010000674.1 GCA_023265785.1 Candidatus Coatesiibacteriota bacterium
GCGGACATGGTCGCCGAGGGAGTCAGGCATGCCGGAGAGGTCCACCCGCGGCGGCGGCACGGCCTTCAGCGGCTCGCGGGCCTCCTCGAGGATATTGGCCAGGTCCGTTCCAAACTGCCCTTCCAGCCGGTTGTCGAGCGAGTCGGCGGCGGCGGCGCCCTTCAGCAGGACGAGGAACAGGGCCTTGCCGCAGAGCGGGCGGATGTAGACGACCCGGTCGGCGTCATGCTCGAAGAGCATCGAAAAGTCCGAATCCCCCATCGTATTGGCCAGTGCCCGGGTGCTGGCGTGGACCCCGGCGGCCAGCGCCGCAATGGCTTCCACATTAAGCCCGACCGGCTTGCGGGCGATGTCCACGATGCGTCCCGCGAAGTCGGTCAGCACCACCGTGGACTGGGGCAGTTCGCCGGCCAGACCCTCGATGATCCGGCGAATGCCGGTGCGCGCCTCCGGAGTGAGGGTGAACCCGATATTGGCGTCGGGCGAGGGGGGCATCAGGCGTCCTCCGTCAGCCCGGCGACGCCCAGTTCGGTGACGGCCGAAAAGAGCTCGCCGAACCCGGCCAGCCGGTTGGCCGAGACCGTGTCCACCATCTGGAGCGCCCCGGCCAGCGGTCCGCGGGCGGTCGTCACGGCCTCGCGCAAGCGCTGGCGGTCCGCCCGGCGGTTGGCCACGAGCACGACAAACCGGCGAGCGTCGATCCGGCCCGCGCGCATCAGCCAGGTCGTGCCGCGCTGGGAAATGCCGGCAAACCCCTGCCCCGCGAGCATGGTCGAGAGCTCCTGCGCCGCGGTGAAGTTGCAGGCCAGCAGGGCGCCCAGTGACTCCAGCGCGTCATACGGGACGGCCCCCTCGATGGCCAGCACCCCGCTGGACTCATCCACGAGCATGGCGCCGCTGGCCTCGGCGTCCAGGACCAGTTTCGCCAGGAGTTTCTTGAACCGCTCCTCGTCGTCCGTCGTGATGACGAGCGTCCGGAACAGCGGTCCCATCCGGGCCTCGGCGCCGGGCATTCTGAGGCGGGTGAGCGCCATCTTGGCCGCCGTCAAAAAGGTCTCGTACACGCCCTCACCCGACCGCGCCACGGACGGAAAGGAGAGCAGGCGGGTGGGATTGTACCGGCGCTCGGCATCCTCGATCGTCATGGCCTCGCGCAGGTCGCGCTTGTTGTACTGGATGACGGTGGGAATGGCGTCGGGCACCTGGCCCTGGTCGGAGAGGTTCTTCTTCAGCAGGGCCAGCGCATCGTCATTCTCCGGCCCCCGGTCCCGCGCGGAGTCCACGACGAAGACCACCGCATCAGCGCCCTTGAAGACGAGTTTGCGGCTGGCGTCGTAGTAGGGCTGGCCGGGCGTCGCGAACAGCAGGTACCGGAAGGTGTACCCCTTGGCGCGGGCGATCACGGGCAGGTAGTCGAAAAAGAGCGTGCGCTCAGTAGGGGTCTCCAGCGTCAGGAATTTGCCCCGCTTTGACTCGGGCAGGGACTGGTTCATCCACATCAGGTTGGTCGTCTTTCCGCACTTCCCCGTGCCGTGATAGACGATCTTGCAGATGACCTCGCGGGTCGCCTCGTGAATGATGGCCACGCTTACACTCCCTGCTCTCCCCTGGGTCTGATGATACGCCCTTTGGCTACTCCTTGATGCCCCCCACCGAGAGCTTCAACTGGCCGCGGGTCTCGATCTTGGCGACCCGGCCGTCCCGGATCCAGAAGATCCGGTCCGAGACATCCAGCATCTTGAGGTCGTGGGTCGCCGAGATAATCGTGACCCCGGATTTCTTGTTGAGGTGGCGCAGGAGCGCGATGATCTCCCGGCCGGTCTTGAGATCCAGGTTGCCGGTCGGCTCATCGGCCAGAACGATCGCGGGGTCGTTGGCCAGCGACCGGGCGATGGCGACCCGCTGTTGCTGGCCGCCAGAAAGTTCAGTGGGTTTGTGGTGCAGGCGCTCGCCCAGCCCGACCATCTTGAGGGTCTTGGCCGCCTTGGGCAGGTAGTCGTCCGGG
>JAHFSL010000183.1 GCA_023265785.1 Candidatus Coatesiibacteriota bacterium
TCGTGCTCTTCGACGATGCCGGCGCCCTGGGCCGTATCCAGTTGTTTACCGACAAGACCGCGCGCGCGCTCGCGCCTTCGCTCGAAGGCATTCTGGTGGACGAGCTGCCCGCGGGCATGCTGCCCGCGGGATTCCTTGCCGATGCCCAGACCATGACGGACGGGCTCCTGCGCTCCCAGACCTCCCGCGTCCTGAAGTAGCCGCCGTGTCCCGGGGGCCGGCCTTGCGGGTCGTGATCTGCCCGGACTCCTTCAAGGGCAGCCTGTCGGCGGACGCGGCCGCGCGCGCCATGGCCCGGGGTGTCCTCCGGTTCCGGCCGGACGCGCGCATCGTCCGGCTCCCGGTGGCCGACGGCGGTGAGGGGACCCTGGCGGCGCTGGCCGCCGCAGGCGGCCGAAGGGTCGCGTGCCGGGTGACCGGGCCGCTGGGAGGCCGGGTCACCGCCACCCTCCTGCTCCTGCCACGGCGGACCGCCGTCGTCGAGATGGCGCAGGCGGCCGGGCTCCTGCTGGTGCCCCGGGTGCGGCGCGACC
Organism: Candidatus Coatesiibacteriota bacterium; assembly: GCA_023265785.1. Taxonomy (GTDB): domain Bacteria; phylum Oederibacteriota; class CAKKQC01; order CAKKQC01; family CAKKQC01; genus JAHFSL01. The sequence continues at coordinate 534 of JAHFSL010000183.1, forward strand.
CGCTGGCCGCCTCCACCTACGGGGTCGGCGAGATGATCGCGGCGGCGGCGGCGCGCGCGGCGCGGCGCATCATCGTCACGCTGGGCGGCAGTGCCACGGTGGATGGCGGTGCCGGGATGGCGCAGGCGCTCGGGGCACGCCTGCTCGATGCCGCCGGGCACCCGATCCCGCGCGGCGGCGCCGGCCTGCACCGGCTGGCCCGGATTGATGCCTCCCCGCTCCGCGCGCGCTACGGCAGGCTGGCGGTCTCCGGGGCCACGGATGTCCGCAACCAGCTCCTGGGCGTGCACGGGGCGGCGCGGGTCTTCGGGCCCCAGAAGGGCGCCACCCCGGCCCAGGTCCGCCGGCTGGAGGCGGGCCTGCGGCGATTCGCGCGGATCGTGCGGCGCGACCTCCACCGCTCCATCGCCCGCCTGCCCGGCGGCGGCGCGGCGGGCGGGCTGGGGGCCGGGCTGGCGGCGTTCTTCCGCGCCCCGCTCGGATCCGGTGCCGAGCTCGTCTTTGATGCCCTCGGGCTGGATGCCGCCCTGCGACGCGCCGACCTGGTGCTGACGGGCGAGGGCAACCTGGACGCCCAGACCGCCTACGGCAAGCTGGTGGCCCGCGTCTGCGCGCGGGCGAGGCGCCGGCGCGTTCCGGTCCTCGCGTCTGCCGGCCGAGTCTGGTTGTCCCCCGCCGGGGTGCGCCGCCTCGGACTCGCCGGGGCCTGGCCCATCGCCCCCCCGGGGACGACCCGCGCGGAATCCCTGCGCCGCGCCGCACCCCTGCTCGCCGCCCGCGTGGCGGCGGTTCTCCGGAATCAGTCCATCGTGGGTCCCTGACGGCCCAGTGCGTCCAGCGCCTCCCGGGCCTTCTCGTCGTCGGGGTTGTGGCGGAGCGCCAGCGTGTACCAGCGCCGAGCCGCCGGGTAATCGCGGGCGTGCTGGGCGATGAACCCCAGGTTGTCGTACGCGCTGGCCAGCCCCACATGGTCGCGCACCCGCTTGAGGAGCTTTTCGGCCGCGTGCAGGGCGCCCTCCGCCCCCTTCCAGTCGGCGGGATCCATGGACAGCATGGCCACGGCCTGCGTGATCCGGTACCGGCCCTCCCGGGGCGCCAGATCCACCGCGCGCCGGGCCTCGTCGGCGGCCCGGGCGGAATCCTTCATCGCCAGGTACACCAGCGCCTTGTTGTGGCGCACGGCCGCATCCTCGCCGGTCAGCTCCAGGACGGCGTCATACTCGGCCAGCGCCTGCTGGTACAGCCCCCGGGTGAACGCCTCCCGGGCCCGGTCGAAGTGGACCTGGGCATCGGCCGCGACCGCCGGGGTCGCGCCCGGACCGACCAGCAGAGCGACCAGGACGGCCACCGCCCTCATTCCTCCTCCTCCCAGGGGTGTGGGACGAGGTGGCGGTTGAACTGCGCCAGCGCGTACCGGTCGGTCATGCCCGCCAGGAAGTCGCAGACCCGCTGTTCCGCCGTCGCGTCCGGCAGGCCGTCGCCCGAGAGCAGGTCGGGATGGGCCAGGAAAAAAGTCCAGAGCGCCTCGAGGACCTGCCGCGCCCGGGAAAAAATCTCCTGCAGGGCGGGCGCGGCGTAAACCCGGTCGGCCAGGAAGGTCCGGAGCGACTCCAGCCCGGCCTCCACATGGGGCGACAGCGCAATGGCCGGCCGGCCCGCACTGGCATGAACAATGTCACGCACGATCGTATTGATGCGGCCCGCGTGGTGCGGCCCGAGGGCCTCGACCACCTGCCGCGGGATTTCCGGCGGCCGGACCAGCCCCGCCCGGATCGCGTCATCCAGGTCGGCGTTGGCGTACGCGATCGAGTCCGAGAGCCGGACGATCTCCGCCTCCAGCGTGGCGGCGGGCTGTTTCTCGCGCACCTCGGCCAGCGTGCCCAGCCCCTTGGAATGGCGGCGGATGCCGTCGCGCACCTCCACGGTCAGGTTCAGCCCCTTGCCCGAGTGCTCGAGGGCTTCCACCACCCGCAGGCTCTGCTTGCTGTGGTGAAAGCCCGCGGGGTTGAGCCGCGCCAGCACCGACTCCCCCGCGTGGCCGAACGGCGCATGGCCCAGGTCGTGGCCCAACGCGGTGGCCTCGGCCAGATCCTCGTTGAGCCGCAACGCCCGGGCGATCGTCCGCGCGATCTGCGAGACCTCCAGCGTGTGGGTGAGCCGCGTGCGGTAATGGTCGCCCTCCGGTGACAGGAAGACCTGGGTCTTGCCCTTGAGCCGCCGGAACGCCTTGGAGTGGAGGATCCGGTCACGGTCGCGCTGGAACGCCGTGCGCAGGTCATCCTCGGACTCCGGCCGGGCCCGACCCTTGGAGTCGGCGGCCAGGGCCGCCCACGGGGCGAGCGTTTCCCGCTCCAGCCGCTCCAGCTCGTCGCGGATCGTCGTCGTGCTCATGCCGTGGCGGCCGGAATCGCATCGTGGGTCTCAAAGATTCGTTCAATGCCGCGCGCCCGGCCGGTCGCCTCATCCACCTCCACCAGCGCGGCACACAACTGGGTGCGGCCCGCCTGCACGGCCCAGTTGGGCGCCATCTGGGTCAGGAACCGGTCCAGCACCCGGTCCCGATCCAGTCCGATGACTCCGTCGGCGGGGCCGGTCATCCCGGCGTCCGTCAGGTAGGCCGTGCCCTTGGGCAGGACGCGCGCATCGGCGGTCTGGACATGCGTGTGGGTGCCGATCACCGCCGAGACCTCGCCATCCAGCCACCAGCCCATCGCGACCTTTTCCGAGGTCGCCTCCCCGTGGAAATCCACCAGGATGACCGGGGTCTCGGCCCGCAGGGCCGCGGCGGCCGCCTTCCCCGCGCGGAACGGCTCGTCCAGCGACTGCTTGGCCATCTCCACCCGGCCCTGCAGGCTGATGACGCCCACCTTGACGCCCGCGGCCGTGGTGACCACGGCCGTCCCCCGGCCCGGGACGCCGGCGGGGTAGTTGACCGGCCGCAGCACCCGGGGCTCGGAGGACAGGGCGTTGGCCAGTTCACGCTTGTCCCAGACATGGTCGCCCAGCGTCACCAGGTCCACCCCGGCCTCGCACAGCTCCCCCACCAGCGCCGGGGTGATCCCGAACCCGTCCGCGGCGTTCTCGCCGTTGGCCACCACCAGGTCAATGGACCGTTCCGCGCGCAGGGGCTTGACGCGCTCGCGCAGGACGCGCCGGCCCGGCTTGCCGAAGACGTCGCCGATGAAGAGGATCTTCATTGAATTAGTGTAGCGCCGTGGACGGGGGCGCGCCCGGCAACGTACCATCAGGACAGGTGACGGCATGACACAGGCCACGGTACTGGCGATTGACCAGGGCACCACCGGGACGACCGCCCTGCTCTTCGACAGCCACGGCCGGGTCGTGGGGCGCGGCTACCGGACGATCCGGCAGTACTACCCGCGGCCCGGGTTCGTTGAGCACGACCCCGCCGAGATCTGGCGGTCGGTGCTCGCCGCGGTGCACCAGGCCCGGCGCGGCCGGGCCGGGCCCCTCGCCGCCATCGGGATCACCAACCAGCGCGAGACCACGATCCTGTGGGACCGGGCCACCGGCGCGCCCCTCCATCGCGCCATCGTCTGGCAGGACCGGCGGACCGCGCCCGACTGTGATCGGCTCCGTCGCGCCGGGCACCTGTCCCAGGTCCGGCGCACCACGGGACTCGTCCTGGACCCGTACTTCTCCGCCACGAAACTGGCGTGGCTCCTGCGCCATGTGCCGGGTGCCGCGGCCCGGGCCCGGGCCGGGCGGATCGCCTTCGGCACGGTGGATGCCTGGCTCATCTGGAACCTGACCCGGGGCCGGGTCCATGCCACCGACCCCACCAACGCCTCGCGCACGCTCCTGCTCAACCTCACGACGCGAGACTGGGACGACCGCATGCTCCGGCTTTTCGGAATTCCACGGGGGATCCTGCCGGACATCCGGCCCTCGGCCGGCTCCTTTGGCCGCACCGCGGGCGCGGGCCCGATCCCGGCAGGTGTCCCCATCGCCGGGGTGGCGGGCGACCAGCAGGCCGCCCTCTTCGGTCAGGGGGCCGTCCGTCCCGGCGCCATGAAGGTGACCTACGGCACCGGGGCGTTTCTCCTGCTCCAGACCGGGTCCCGGCCGGTCCGGTCCCGGGCGGGGCTCCTGACGACCATGGCCTGCGGTCCGGCAGGCGGCCCGGCGTACGCCCTGGAGGGTTCGGTCTTCATCGCGGGGGCCGCGGTCCAGTGGCTGCGCGATGAAATGCAATTGCTCACGACCGCCGCGGAATCAGAAACCCTCGCCCGGTCCGTTCCCGATACGGCCGGGGTCTGCGTCGTCCCGGCGTTCACCGGGCTGGGCGCCCCCTACTGGGACGCCGCCGCGCGCGGCACGATTACCGGACTTACCCGGGGCGCGGGCCGGGCCCATCTCGTCCGCGCCACCCTGGAAGCCATCGCCCACCAGGTCGCCGATGTGGTGGCGGCGATGGGCCGCGACCTGCGCCGACCGATCCGGTCCCTCTTGGTGGACGGCGGTGCCTGCGCCAACGACTTCCTGATGCAGTTCCAGGCGGACATCCTGCACGCGCGGCTGGACCGGCCCCGGCTGGTGGAAACCACCGCGGCCGGGGCGGCGTATCTCGCGGGTCTCGGCGTGGGCCTCTGGAAGCCTGCCGACCTCGCGCGCCTGCGCCGGCGGGACCGGCTCTTTCGCCCCGCCATGGGCCCCGCCCATCGCCGGGTCCTGCGGGCCGGCTGGGCCACCGCCGTGGCACGCGCCCGGAGCCTAGGATAGTCCCGTGCGCCTGCATGTCCGGCTCGCCCTGCCCCTCCTGGTCGCGGCGATGATCGTGACGGTCATGGGCATGGCCGGCGCTCTCTGGCTCGTCAGCCGCACGTTCAACGCGACCCTCGCGCAGGAAGGACGGCAGTTTGAAAGGATCATCCTGAACGCCCTGGCGGTCCGGGCGCGCGATCTTGAGGATGTCGCCCGGGTCCTGGCCTTCGTGGATGGCCCGATCGGCGGCCGACTGGCGGTCTGGAACCGGACCGCGCTCGACGGCGCCGTCATCCTCGACTCACGCTCCGGTCGGATCCGGTCCGCCGAGGGATTGCGGCCTGCACCGGAAGAGTGCACCGCCCTGACCGGGACTCCAACTGGCGGACCCCCGCTCCTGCGGGCCGGGGGTGAGATTCTACTCGCGGGAACGGCCCGGGACCGGAACGGCCGCGACCTGGTGGTGGTCAGCCGGCGTCTGGGAACGGAATTCGTGGACGCTCTGGGTGACCTGCTCCAAGCTGGAGTCGAGGTCAGTCTGGCGGGCCGCCCGGTCGCCGCCGGCGCGCGCCGGGGCG
>JAHFSL010000184.1 GCA_023265785.1 Candidatus Coatesiibacteriota bacterium
TCCTCCACCGTCACGATGTTTTTCTCGCGGTTGTTGAGTGAGGCCAGGGCGCTGTACAGGGTCGTGGACTTTCCCGACCCCGTGGGTCCGGTCAGGATCATGATGCCGTTCTGCTTGGTGATGTGCCGGCGCAGGAGGACCAGGTCACGGGCCGAGAACCCCAGTTGGGGCAGGTCCAGGACGACCGCCGACTTGTCCAGGATCCGCATGACGATCTTCTCCCCGAAATAGGCGGGGTTGATCGCCACGCGGAAGTCGATCTCCCGCCCCTCGACCAGGATGTGGAAGCCCCCGTCCTGGGGCATCCGTCGCTCGGTAATGTCGAGCTTGCACATGATCCGCGTCCGGGAGATGATCGCCGGCGCCAGGTTGAGTCCGATCCGCTGGAACTCGTGCAGGATCCCGTCAATGCGGTACCGCACGACCATGTTGGTCTTCGTCATCTCCAGGTGGATGTCGCTGGCGCGCCGCTGGAGCGCCTGCAGGATGATGCCGTTGATGGCCTTCACGGCCGGGGCCTGCTCGAGGAGTTGGTCCACGTTTTCGATGTCCAGCCCCAATTTCCGCGAGAGCTGGACGCCCTGGTCGGTGATCCCGTCCAGCAGGCGCTGGATCATCTGCTCGCGCCAGAAGTCGTGGTACTCGGCCAGGGTCTTGCGGATCGCGCCGCGCGCGGCCAGGACGGGCTTGATGGGCATCCGGACGAACCGCTGGACATCCTCCTGGATGGTGAAATCCTCGGGCGTGGCCATCGCCACGGTCATCGTGGCCCCTTCCACGGAGCAGGGCAGGACGGCCCGCTGGTGGGCGAAATCCTCGGGGAGCATGGTGACCAGCTTGGGCTCCGGCGAGAGCTTGTCAGCGGCGACGAAGGGCACGTTCAGGTGCTCCGCGCGGACCGCCAGCGCCGCCTCCTCCGCGAGGAACCCCAGGTCCACCAGGATCTCGTCGGTGAGACCCGACCGGTGCTCCTGCTCGCGCCGGGCGATCAGGAGCTGCTCCTCGGTCACCAGCTTGCGCTCCCGGAGCGTCTTCTCGATGTCGGCTTGGAGGGGCATGGCGGTTCAGGTCCCGCCTTTCATTATATGGATCGGGGGGTCAGCGCGCGCGGGGGACCAGGTCGCGCAGGATGAGGGCGGCGAGCAGGGCAAAGCCCGCGGCGAAGCTGGCGCCGCCGCCCAGCGAGAGCGGCTCGAAGGAGGGCCCACAGAACTTCTGTAGCCACCACGAGGCCAGGTCACACCCCGCGCCCAGGAAGGCCAGGGCGATGCCCAGCACCTTGAGCCGGGGGCTTCCCGAGGAGGCCAGCGCCAGGGCGCCGGTCGCCAGGTACATCGTGCCGTGGCCGAACGCGTGCTGGTGGCTCATCCGGAACAGCTGGAGGGGCTTCATGTACCGGAAATACTCAGCGTTGCCGCTGACCGCCACGCGCGTGGCCTGCCAGATTGCGCCCACGGCGAACAGGTGGGTCAACCCGGCGGCCATGACGTAGAGGAAGGCCAGCAGTCTCGCCGGCGGTGACCACGCGGTGAGGGGGGGAATCCCGGCGGGTGGTCCGCGCCGCCGATCCCACGGCACGAGGCGGCTTCCACGGGGGATGGCTCCGCCGATTCGCCAGGCCAACAGGAGGGCGAGGGCGAACGGCAGGGCCCCCAGCGGCCATCCCCACCAGTGGATCACGAGGTCGGGGAGTTCGATCGCCGGCGCGGAGCCGGCGGCGCCCAGGTTCAGCGCCGCCATGCGATCAGTGGCCCCCGGCGAGAAGCTGCGCGATCATCAGAAGGTCCTTGCGAAAAGCGCGCGCCCCGGCTTCGCCAAGCTTTTTTCTCCCCTTCATCGGTTTGAGATCCGTTCCGATACGCAAGGGAGATTCGGATGATCTTCCGGTGAGCTGTTTCCCGAGCTCCTTGAGCGAGTCGCGCCCAGTCGGACCGTACAGCGCGCCCAACGCCTTCACCACGCGGCCATCGGCGCCCAGCCCCACGGCGGTCAGGAGGAGCCCGTCCGGCGTGGACTCCGCGCTGAACAGCGCTACGCCAACCCGGGTGGGGGGCGTGGCCTTGGTGTCCACCGGGAAGAAGAGCGTCGCGACGGCGTCCTCCGGGCCCAGCGGCACCCCGTCCAGGGCGGCGCCCACCGCGGCCAAGTCGGCCGCGGTCAGTTCGTATTCCTTGACCTCGAACCGGGCCGCCTGCGGGAACAGGTCCGCAAGATCATCCAGTGGCAGGGTGTCCTCGGGCTTGATGCCGGCGGCCCATGCGCCCGGTTTCTTCGGGGTGCTGGCGGGATCGCCCGGGTTGGATCCGGCGCGCGCTTCGTCGGCATTCTTCGCCCCGTCCCCGTCCGAGTCAGTCCCATCCAGCGCGGTGAAGGCCTTGAGATTTGCCCCGGCCTTCATGAAGTCCCGGCCATAGTCGTTGAGCTTGCCCCCCGCGCCGCCCTGGTGGCAGACCAGACAGCTGGCCACGGCCGCCTTCGCATGGCGGCGGTACAACTGCTGGAACGCCGGGACCGCGTGCGCGGCGTCGGTCAGGAGGACCAGGGTGGCAGCGAGAGCGAGGCGGTGCATGGATGACGAATGTAGCATGCCCCGCGCCCTACATGCCGAGGGTGACGCGGACATTCCAGAAAGTGAGCGAGGTGCCGTACAGCGAGTCCGGCGCCATCGGTCCCCAGGTGTTGGACGCGTAGACCGTCAGCGCTGCGGGGCCGGAGGCCGCCCGCAGCCCCAAGGCCCAGGGGGCGCGCCAGCGGCCGGGATTCCGGACCAGCCGCGCCCCCTCCAGGATGGCCGTCACCGACCCGAGCGGTGGTGACACCACGGAGGCGACCATGGCGGCCAGGTCCGTGCGGGCCTCCACCGTGCGGAGCCAGCGCGTGCCGATTGTAACGCCGGCGCCGCCCGGCGAAACGGCCGCGGCCAGCACCTCGGCCCACCAGAACCGCAATTTCCAGAACGAGTAGCGGCCATCGGAATATTTCTGGCGGGTATACATCCTGGAAAACCCTGTGGCCGTACTGCCGCCCGTGCCGCCGGGGAGGTCGTGCAGGGGATTCCACCGGAGTGCGCCCTGGAATTCATCGAAATCAAACGACCAGTACTCCCCGAATCCCTCCACCCGCCGGTGATCAAACAGCCCCCGGGCATCGAGTTCGAGCCGGCCGGGCATCCCCTCCCGGAACCCGGCCGCGAGCACGGGATAGTTCCCCCAGAAAATGGCCTGGGCAAGCGCCTCTTCGTGGCCGGGATCCAGCACGGTGATGGCGTGGAGCGTCAGCCCGGCGGCCGAACGCCCCGGTTCGGCCCGGCCCGGGCCGGCCGTCGTGACGAGGGCGGCCGCAGCCAGCAGGCACGCGGTCAGGCGGGGGGGCGTCACGGCTTGTTCACGATAACAAGCGCGTGGTCGGCGAGGCGAACGAGCGGGCGTGCGGTCAGGCCTGATTCCGCCCGGTCGAGCCAGCGTCGCACGGCCGGGGACAGACGTCGGCCGGGCCGGCCGCCGCCGGGGGCGGGGAGGAGGAGCCCCAGTGGCTCCACCCGCGCGATCACGAGCCCGCGGGCCCGGAACGCGGCCAGGGCGGCCCCGAGCGGCGGTGCCCACGCCCGGACGGGCGGGGAGGCCAGCGGGACGCCGTGGGGCGACAGCCGGCGGAAGGCGCGTGACCAGTCCCCCGCGGCGAGGCCCCGCGCAATATCCTGCCAGGCCCACCGGCCCGCCGTGGTCACCGCCGCCCGGCTGCCGGGCCTGAGAGCCCGGGTGCAGAGCCGCGCCACGGGGCCGAGGGTTCGGGAAAAATTGGCGCTCCGCAGGCACAGGACAGCATCATAGGTTCCCGGATCCGGCACGAGGTCAAAGGGGACCCGCACGACCCGGACGAGGCCCCGCCGGACCCAGGGGGCGAGCCGCCGGCGGGCCGCGACCGCCATTCCTGCGGCGGCGTCCAACGCGGTGACGCGGTACCCGCGCGCGGCCAGCGCGGCGCTCTCCTGCCCCACGCCGCACCCGGCGTCCAGGATCCGGGCGCCGGGCGCCAGCCCCGCCGTGAGCCGCCGGAGGACCCGTCGCTTGATGAGGGCCAGCGAGCGGTCGGCCCGCCCCTGTGCGGCGTAGCCCGGCGCCGCCCGGTCGAAGGCGGCGGTGACGTGCGTCATGCGGCCCGGTCGCGGCGGACCAGGGTCATCAGGACGTGGTCGCCCAGGCCGCGCAGGACCGGGAGGCGGGACACCACCGGCTCCACCGCGGCCAGCACCCGCTCGAGCCGAGGCAGGCGGCGGGGAAAATCCGCAATCATGTAGGGCGGGAGAGCGACACACAGACCCCGCCAGGCCCTGACGGTGAACCAGGGGGCGAACAGCCGGGCAAGGTCGCGGGCGGAAAACACCCGCATCCGGACGCGCACGCCGGCCAGGTCGGTGTCCGCACCGCCGGGGGTGAGCCGTCGGAAGGCCAGCCGGGCTGAGGGGTGGATCAGCAGGCTGGTGGCGATCTCCCACGGACACCACCGGTTCCGCACCGCGACGACCACCCGACCTCCGGGGCGAAGGAGGCGCCAGAGGGCCGGCGGAATGCGTTCTGGCGCGGGGTCGTAGTTCAGCGGACCGAAGAGAAGCGCTGCGCCGTCGAACTGGCCAGCCCGTCGCGACCCCAGGCGTCCCAGATCCATGGTGCCCATCCGGACCGGAGTCACGCGGCCGGCCAGGGCGGCGCCGCGCAGGCGCGCGCGCAGGCGCGCGAGCAGCGCCGGCGCGACGACCGCCGCGACGATATGGACACCGTCTCCCGCGAGCGCCACCGCATCGCGGCCGGTGCCACAGCCGACTTCCAGCCACCGCTCGCCGGGCCGGGCGGCATCCCGCCAGGCCGCGCGCGCGGAGGCGCGCATGAGGGCGAGGGCGCGACTGCGGGGGTAGGCGTGGTCGTACCCGGCTGCGAGGCGGTCAAACCCCCGCGCGACCCGCTCCATCAAATGCTCCCCGCCCCGCTGGATTCCCGGCACGCTTGTATGATGATCAACCGATGGCGAGTCGGCAAGGGTTCCGGACCGGTCCCCTGGCCCTGCTGGCCCTGCTGGGCGCCTGCCGGCCACGTCCCGCCGTGCTGGCGGGCCCGCACGACGGGGTCCGGCACCCCTACGGGCTCGCCGCGGACGCGACCCGGCTCTACTGGACCGAGCGGGAGGCTGGCGGCGCGATCCGGTCGTGCCTGAAATCCGGCGGGGGGCTCGTGACGCTCGTCCGCGGCGTGGCGCGATACGCCTACTTCTGCGCGGTGGATGACACCCATGTGTATTGGACCGAGTTCGACACCGGGCGGGTCCGGCGGGTCCCGAAGGCCGGGGGGCCGGAGGAAGTTTGGGAGCGCGGGCTGGGCGGCCCCGGCCAAATCGTCGTTCGAGAGGGCACGGTGTGGTGGGTGGAATACACGGGCAATCGGGTCCGGAGCCGTGGCGTGACCGCGCGCCACGCGGTCACCATCGCTTCGGGCCTGCGCGGGCCGCAGGCCCTCGCGGTGGACGGCGACGCCGTGTATTGGACCGAGTTTTCCGACCCGCCGCGGTTGGTCCGGGTGCCGCGGCCCGGGGGGCGGCGCGTCGTCCTGGCCACGGTCAAACCTGAGTGCTGGCTGGTGCCGGCCGGCGGCGACCTGTGGTGGACCGAGACGAAGGGCATGGTCCGCCGGTGCCCCGCGGCGGGAGTGCCGGTGACGAACCTCGCCCCGGTGGGTGGGAACGGCGGCGCGTTCGCGGCTTCCGGGGGGGACTGGTTCTACTG
>JAHFSL010000185.1 GCA_023265785.1 Candidatus Coatesiibacteriota bacterium
GGGCCGCCGGTGAAGGCCCGCCCGGCGAGCCCTCGGCGGCCATCGCCGCACGGGTCCGGGCGGCGCGCGGCCGGCAGGCCCGGCGACTGGTGGGGCGCGGCGCGCACATGAACGCCCAGATGACCCCGCGGCAGGTCCGCGAATCCTGCCGGCTCGACGGGGCGTCCACGGAACTCCTGCGGGCCGCCTCCGACCAGTTCGGCCTTTCGGCGCGCGGCGTGGATCGGGCCCTCAAGGTGGCACGGACCATCGCCGACCTGGCGGGCGTGGACAGTGTGGGCCCCGCGCATGTGGCCGAGGCGCTCCAGTACCGGGCGCTGGACCGGAACGGATGACGGCGCCCGGCCGGCCGGACGGATCCTCGTCCCATCCGTTGGTGAAGCTGGCCCGGGCGCTGGCCACGCCCCATGGGCGGCGCAAGCGTGGGCTGATGCTGTTGGAGGGCGTCCGTGCCGCGGAAGGGGCGCTGGCGCAGGGGGGAAAGCCCGAAGGGGCGATCTTCTCCGCCGCGGCGTTGGCCGACGGGCGGGCGGCGGCCCTCAAACGCCGGCTGGAGGAGGCGGGCGTACGGTGCGTGGGCATTCCCGACCGGCTGTATGCCGAGTTGACCCAGGTGCCCTCGCCGCAAGGTGTGGCACTGGTCTGCCCCGTCCCCACGCTTCACCTCGCCGATGCCCTGCGCCTTCCGTTTGTCGTGGTCGCGGACCGGCTCCAGGATCCGGGAAACCTCGGAGCCCTGTTCCGGCTGGCGCAGGGGCTGGGAGCCGGTGCGGTTCTGACCACGGCGGGCACGGTCGAGGCCGCGCACCCGCGCGCGCTCCGTGCCGCGGCCGGTGCGTGGCCCGGGCTGGCCGTGGCGGAAGGTGTCGCGACGGCCGCACTCGCCCAGGCCATGGCGGCGGTGCGGCGGCGGGTGCTGGTGGCCGCCCCGCGGGGCGGCACCGACTATCGCGAGGTGCACTGGGACGGCGTCCTGGCCCTGGTCCTGGGCAGTGAGGCGCACGGCGTGGACCCCGCGTTGGAGGCCGGGGCGGTTCGTGTCACGATCCCGCTGGCGGGCGGCGTGGAGTCCCTGAACGTGACGGCCGCCGCCGCCATTCTCCTTGCGGAAGCGGCCCGCCAGCGCGTTTCCGTGCATTGACACCCCCAAATTCGGGTGATAAGGTTTGCGTGAGGCACGTGATGGCCATGGCTAAGTCGTCCAACGTCGGGGATCTGGACGTCCTGTGGGAGCTCTTCGAGCGCACCGGTTCGGTCGAGGTCTACCTGCTCTTTCATGAGGCGAAGAAGCATGCCCTCCAGTTCGAGCGCGCGCGCCAGGACATCGAGGCCATGAAGCGAGAGCTCGAGCGCAACGAGCGGTAAGCCGCTCCATGCTCCTGCGGCCGCTGGTGCTGGTGGCGGCCTGCCTCCCGCTTCCCCTCCCCGCCCTCGCGGCGCACAGCGTCTGGACTGATGTGCCCCCTCCGGCGGCCGCGCCCCTCAATGTGGTGCGGTTCTACAACCGGATTTCCGGTTGGGCGGCGGGTTCCGGGGGCACCCTTGAGCGATTCGATCGGGGCACCTGGCAGAATGCGCCCTCGGGGACCGACGAGGACCTGTTCGGGCTGGCCGTCCTGGGCAGCGGGGTGGCCTGGGCCGTCGGGGACCATGGCACGATCCTCCGCTTCGATGGTTCGCGGTGGATTCCCCATGCCCAGAGCAAGGCCGTCACGCTCCTGCCCCTCCACGCCGTTGCCTTCCTCAACCCTGACAACGGCTGGGCCGTGGGGGGGGATGCCAACAACCCCGGGCTGGGCGGGATCATCCTCCACTACAACGGCTCGTCGTGGGTGTCCGCCACCACCACCTCCGATCCGCTGTACGACCTCGCGCTGCTGTCCTCCGACTTCGTCTGGTTCTGTGGCGGCAACCGGCGGATCATCCGGTTTGATGGCAATGTGTTCACGAACCGGATCAGCCCGATCCTGGACGGGCGGGCGTGGCGTGCGGTGGAGTTCCCCTTCCGGAGCATCGGCTGGTTTGCGGGTGAACAGGCCAGCCTGGTGACCTACGAGGCCTCCTCCGACGGCTTCCTGAACTATGGGGCGGTGGGGACCCTGACCACACAGGCCCTGAACGACATCTCCTTCCTGGCCGGGGATTTCAAGGGCTACGTGGTCGGGGACCAGGGCGTCCGGGTCTACATGGAGAACCTCAATGCGACCGTCGAGGCGACCGGGGGCGGCGACCTCCATGCGGTTCAGCTGATCAACGATCTGGAGGGGGCGGCGGTTGGCGGGAGTGGGACGGGCCGGATCCTGATGCAGCGCGTTGTGACCGGCGAGACCACCCTCAAGCAGGTGCGGGTCTGGCCGAATCCCTTTGACCCCTCGTCGGGCCAGCGGGTCACGCTGGACCGGCTCCCCAATGATGTCAGCCGGCTGGAGGTCTTCACGCTGGGCGGGGAGCGGCTGGCTGCGCTCGGCGACGGCGTCACCTACGATGCCGACACTGGTGTGGCGCGGTGGGAGGGGCACCGGCGCGACGGCCGGGCCGTGGCGTCGGGGACCTACCCCTACCGGGTGGGGACGAAATCCGGCCTGGCGGCCCGGGGACTGATCCTTGTCGCGCGCCGGTAGCCTGCTGGCGGCGACAGTCCTGCTGGCCTGCGGGGCGGGCGCCCGGGCCGGCCAGATGGGCCGCGAAGGCTCGACCTTCACGGCGTTGGCCGGGGATTCCCGGAGTGCCTCGCTGGGATCCCCCGCCGGCGGGTTGATCGAGGGCGAGGCCGGGATGTTCGCCAATCCCGCGGCCATCGCCCTGGAGCCCGCACTGGCATTCGGGTTCACCCAGCTCGTCTGGCCGGACGCCTTCTACGGCGAGACCCTGGCCGCCCAATTGCCTGCGGGCCATGGTGCGGCGCTTGGGCTCGCCGCCTTCGCCTTCTTGCACGATGTGGTGCCGCTCACCTCGGAACTGCTTCCCGAAGGGACGGGGGCGGATGCGAACCTCCTGCATGCCGCCGCGTCGGTGTCGGGCGCCCAGTACCTGGTCGAATCGCTGGCGGTGGGCGCCACGCTTCGGGTGACCCATGCCCAGCTCGGGGACGACCTGCGCGAGGGGCTGGCGGCCGACCTCGGCGCGGTGTGGGTAGTGGCGCCGGACCTGCGAGTGGGCGCGGCGGTCCGTAACCTCGGGATGCAGGTCGAACCTCGGCGGACCCGGGACCCGCTCCCCCTCTCCCTGGATGCGTCGGTGCGCTACGAACTGGCCGACCTCGCGGTGCCCGTCCGCGCGTATGCCGGCGGCCGCCTGCCCGCGTACGGCCCGCCGTCCGGCGGGCTGGCGGTCGAGGGCGGCGAGATCTTCGGCGCCTCCCTGCGCTGTGCCCTCGAGATTCGGGAGTACGGGGGCCTCACCTGGGCCTTCGGCCTCGGCGCTCACCGGGACCTCTGGCGGCTTGATTACGCCCTGTCTCCCGCCGGCGCGCTGGGTCTGGCCCACCGGTTTGGCGTGACGCTCCGGTTCGGGTCCGCGAACCGCGACCTGTGACCCTGCTCGTCCGGCTGGCCGGATGGCTGAAGCCGTACCGCGGTCGCATCATGGGTGCGCTGGCCTGCATGGCCGCGTTCGCCGCGCTCAATGTCGCGACGGCCAAGCTGATCCAACCGTTCCTGGACCAGGGGCTGTTCGCCCGGCCGGTCACCCCCGAGGAGCGGCGGGCGGCCTTCCTGGCCATGACCCGGCTGGCCGGACTCCTGTTGGGCGTCACGGCGCTCAAGGCGGCCGCCAAGTACGGGTCGGACTACCTGGCGGGCTCCACCGGCCAGAAGGTCATCTTCGACCTGCGGCTCGCGCTGTTCCGGCGGCTGACCGGGCTGTCGCTGGGCTTCTTCCACCGCCGCCAGACCGGCGAACTCCTCTCGCGGGTGATTGCGGATGTCGGGGCGATGCAGACCATGTTGACCCAGCTGGTGGGACCCGCGGTGTCCGCCGTCCTCTCCGCCTGCGGCCTCTCGGTCTTCCTGCTCTGGCTGAACTGGAGGCTGGCGCTGGCGGCCCTGCTGGTCTTCCACGTGGCGGTCTGGCCGATCCGGTCCTTCGGCCGGCGCCTCCGGGCCCTCTCGCGCTGGGTGCAGGAGCTCGCCGCCGACCTGGCCTCGCACCTGGAGGAAACGCTGGCCCAGATGAAGCTGGTGCAGGCGTTCGGCGGGGAGGAACGGGAGATCGCCCGGTGGCGGGCGCGACTCGCCGAGCAGTTGTCCGCCTCCCTGCGCGCCCTCCGGGTGCAGGCCCGATCCTCCCCCATCATGGAGACGATCGGGGCGCTCGGGTTCTTTGGGCTGATCGTCTTCGCCGGCTGGCAAATCCACCTTCAGGGCACGATGACGGGGGGGAGCCTGGGCTCGTTCTTTGGCACGGTCCTCCTGCTGTATCCCCAGGTGAAGCAATTGACCGGGTTGTGGAACCAGGTCCAGACCGGGCTGGCGGCCACCGAGCGGGTCTTTCCGCTTCTCGATGAGGTGCCGGCCATTGCGGATGCCCCCGGGGCCCGGCCCCTCCCGCCGTTCGCGACCTCCGTGCGTTACGAGAAGACGACCTTCGGCTACCGGCCCGGCGAACCCGTCGTCCGGAACATTGACCTGGAAATCTTGCGGGGCCACCGGGTCGCGTTCGTCGGTCCTTCAGGTGCCGGGAAGACGACGCTGGCCGACCTCCTGCTTCGCTTCCATGACCCCGCGGGAGGTCGGATCACGGTGGACGGGACCGACCTGCGCGAGGTGACCGTGGCCTCCCTGCGCGCGCAGGTGGCGCTGGTGTCGCAGGAAACCCTCCTGTTCAACGCGACGGCCCGGGAAAACCTGCTGTACGCCCGGCCCGATGCCGGCGAGGGAGCCATGGTCGCGGCGGCGCAGGCCGCGGGGGCGCACGGCTTTATCGAAGCCCTCCCCGGCGGCTATGGCGCCATCATCGGGGAGCGCGGGGTCAAGCTCTCGGGCGGCGAGCGCCAGCGGCTCTCCATCGCCCGGGCGTTCCTGAAGGATGCACCGATCCTCGTGCTGGATGAGGCGACGGCCGCGCTGGACGCCGCTTCCGAGGCCCTCGTGCAGGCCGCCCTGGAGCAGCTCATGGCCAACCGGACCGTGCTGGTGATTGCCCACCGGCTCTCCACGGTCCGGCGGGCCGACCTGATCGTCGTGCTCGATCAGGGCGCGCTCGTGGAGACGGGGACCCACGAGGCGCTCTACCGGCAGGGCGGCCTCTACCGGCGGCTCTGTGACCTGCAGTTCGCCGACGCCCCCGCCGCCTGAACGAGGGCCTTGGATGAGGCGGATGGCGCTCCTGGACCGCGATGGAACGATCATTGTCGAGAAGAAGTTTCTTGCCGACCCGGACGGGGTGGAGCTCGTGCCCGGTGCGGCGGCCGCCATCCGGCGGCTGAACGATGCGGGCTGGCTCGTCGCCATTGTGACCAACCAGTCCGGCGTCGGCCGGGGGTATTACACGCTTCCCCAGATGCATGCGACCAATGCCCGCGTGGTGGAGGTCCTGGCCAACGCCGGCGCCCGGATTGATACCGTCGAGTTCTGTCCCCACCACCCGTTGGCCGGCGATCCGGTCCTGCGTCGGGTCTGCGACTGCCGCAAGCCCCGCCCCGGCCAGGCCTTCGCCGCCGCGCGCCACCTCAACGCGGGACTCACCGGGTGTGTCGCCATTGGCGACCGGCTCGTGGATGTGCGGCTCGGGCTGGGGCTGGGCGGACACGGCGTCCTG
>JAHFSL010000186.1 GCA_023265785.1 Candidatus Coatesiibacteriota bacterium
ATCGGGAAGAAGATCCTGGTGTCCGGCGGCGGCCGGTGCAACTTCACCAACCTCCTGACGGCCCCGGACCGGTATGTCTCCCGCAACCCGCCCTTCTGTGTCTCGGCCCTCTCGCGCTACACACCCGATGACTTCCTCGGGCTGGTGCAGGCGCATGGGATCGCCTATCACGAGAAGAAGCTGGGCCAGTTATTTTGTGACGACTCCGCCGCCCAGATCGTCGCCCTGCTCGTGGAGGAGTGTGTCCGGGCGGGGGTGGAGACCGTGACGGGGTGCCGGGTGGAGAAGGTCACCAAAGTGGGTGACCGGTTTCACCTGGAGACCTCGACGGGCGCGTACGACGCCGGGGCGCTGGTGGTGGCCACGGGCGGGTTGTCCATCTCCAAGACCGGCGCGACCGGCTTCGGGTTTGACGTTGCCAAACAATTCGGGTTGGCCGTCATCCCGCCGGAGCCGGCACTCGTGGGTCTTCGCTGGAGCGACGACGAGGTGCGGGGCTGGGTGGACCTCGCCGGCGTAGCGGTACCCGACACCACGGTGACCTGCAACGGGGTGACCTTTCGGGAAGCCATCCTGTTTACGCACACCGGACTTTCGGGGCCGGCGATCCTCCAGGCCTCGCTCCACTGGCACTCGGACGAGGCCATCGAGATAGATCTGTTGCCCGCCTCCAACGTTTCGGGGTGGCTGTACGAGAAGCGGCGGAGCGAGGGAGCCCAACCGCTGTCCTTCTTCCTGGCCAACGGACTGCCCAGGCGGCTGGCGGCGCGGCTGTGCGAATCACATCTCCCGCCGGGACCGCTGGCGCGGATGTCAGACGCGCAGTTCGCGGCCGTGGAGGCGCGGCTCAAGCACTGGCGCATCGTGCCCGCCGCGACCGAAGGCTGGGAAAAGGCGGAGGTCACCCGCGGTGGCGTGGACACCACGGAACTTTCGTCCAAGACCATGGAGTCGCGCACGGTCCCGGGACTTCATTTCATCGGCGAGGTGGTGGATGTGACCGGCTGGCTGGGCGGGTACAACTTCCAGTGGGCCTGGGCATCCGGCGCCGCCGCCGGCCGGGCGGTGTAGGGAATCGGCAGCGTGCGCCACTGTTAGGATAGGTTCGATGGGGCGAAAAGTTCTTGCCTTCGTGGTTGGAATTCTGATTTCAGATCCCGCGTTGCCAACTGTATCCGGTCCGGACCTGCCATTGCCCGCGCTCGCGGTCATGGATTTCGACCCCGGGGGTGGCCCGCTTGGCGATGCCCTCCTGATGGCCGAGCTTGTGCGGGTTGCGGCCCTGCGGAGAGGCCGTTGGAGCGTCATCGAGAGAGGAGCCATGGCGCGGATCATGTCCGAGCAGGCTTTTCAATCGACCGGATGCACAGGAGCCGATTGTGCGATCAAGCTCGGTCGCCTGCTGTCCGCCCAAAACGTCATCGCGGGTGCGTGTAGCCGTGAGGGGGGCGCACGCCTAGTCAGCATCCGCCTCCTGGACATCGCGACGGGTTCCGAGGTAGGTGTTGCGACCGAGCGCGGGTTCAGCGTTGCGGGCGCGGAGGACGCCGCCGACAGGCTCATCGCAAATCTGGACCTGGTGACGCCCAAGCCAAGGGAGGTGGGCCGCCGCCCGGGGCCATTCATGGGGGTGATGCGATTGCATGTCAACTTCCAGGGTTCATGGCGGACGATGCTTGAATCCATCAAGGGCGATTGGTTGCGGCTCGATGATGCGGACGAGCACGCGGCATACGCCGTTGGAGATTGTGCCAGGGGTGTTTGGATGACGGCCAATCTGGCTGACAAATTGTGGCTTGAATCCCCCATGCCGGGTCTTGCCGACCGGGTGACAAAGCCAATTCGTCCGCAAGTCGAGGGCGCAGGTGGGGTCGTTTCGGGCCAGTTGTGCGAAAGATGGACGGCAAGATTCAGCGGGGGAGTGGCAACGCTCTGGGTAACCCGGGATCTCGGCCCAATCTGCGGGTGGAACGGCTGGGGCATTGTGGCTTCCCGGATCATTATTCCTCCGGACTCGTTTCTCATGAAGTGCGAGATCACCGATTCCTCGGGAAGGAACACCGAGGGGGTGGAGGTTGTGTCCATCAGTGCAACCAGCCTGTCGGACTCGCTGTTTCATCCACCTCCGGGAATGCGCATCAGGCGATTCGCGTCGGCGAGCGCCACCGTGGTATTGCCATGAGGTGGCTGTCCTGGCGATGGTCACCCGTGGTGCTCATCCTGCTCCCCCCGTTGGCACCGCGGGCACGGGCGACCGAACCGGGCGAGGCCCTCCCCGTTGTGGCGATTCTCACCATGGAATCCGCGGGCCTGCCGTCGGGTGATGCCCAGTTCATCACGGAATTGGTGCGCGCGGCCGCGGTTCAGCGGGGGTACTGGAGGGTGGTCGAGCGCGAGGAATTGACCCGCGTGCTCTCGGAACAAGCCCTCTCCCTCGCGGGGTGTTTCGAGGCGAAGTGTGCGATCAGGGTGGGCCGGATGCTTGGCGCCCGATATGTCGTAACCGGCTCCTGCAACATCATGGACAACGTGCCAGTAGCCGTTGAAAAACTCATTGAGGTGGAGACCGGCCGGGTCCTGCGGATGGCTGTGGAGCATGGCTTCCTTGAGGATGGCCCCATGGTCGCCGCGGATCGGCTCGTCCGCGGCCTGGATGGTCGCCAGAGTGGACCACCTCAGAAGCGAACCTCATCAATTCCATTTGTGGGGGAAATCCGCCGGAGATGGACATCGTCCGGAACGATGGGCATGGAGAGCGTCCTCCTCTGCAGGCCTGGTTATGTGCGCTCGCCGGTCACGATCGGATCATCTGATTATATGGTGCTGGACAAGGCCCGGGGTGTCCGCTGTGAGGTGTCAGACCGGGACCGAACCTGGACCGAGACTCGCCTTCCGGGAGTGGCGGATGGAGTGGCTGGAACCATGCTGGCGAGGAAGACCGATCTCACCAGGGTGATCGCCGGGTACACCTGCACGGCCTGGCGCGTTCCGCACCGTATGGGATTCCTGACCTTCTGGTTGACCACGAGCCTCGGCACCCTGTGGGACCCATGGCTGGGCGCAACGACCTGGAATGGACCGCGAGTGTCTCTTCCGCCGGACTCATTCTCAATGGAGTTCCAGGATGAGGCCAATTCGACCCTGGCCTATGGAGCATTTGAAGTGACATCCGTTGAGTGGAAGAGTTGTCCCGAGTCGCTCTTTCGTCCCCCTGCCGGCTACCTTGTTAAGACCGAGGCTCGCATGCCCTAGTACCAGGAAGAGCTCCGAGGAGTGTAAGGATCACTATCGTGACCTGGGGGCGCGGAGGCGGCGGGCCTGCATGAGGCGGACCACCTTGCGGACGATCACCCGCGGGACGAGGCGGGAGGAAAACGGCAGGACATGGTTCATGGCCCCCGGGATGGCGATGACCTTGCCCCGCATCATCGCGCGGTAGCCGGACTCAGCGACGGGCCGGGCGTCCATGACCGAGAGGATGTGGCCGCTTAACAGGCGCGAGCCGATCATGTTGGCGCGGGCGCCGAACGCGGTGCGGGTCGGCCCGGGGCACAGGGCGGTGGCGGTCACGCCGGTGCCGCGCAGTTCCTCGGCGAGCGCCTCGGTGAACGAGATCACAAAGGCCTTGGTGGCGTAGTAGGTGGCCATGAGGGGCCCAGGCTGGAACCCGGCGATGGACGCCACGTTCAGGATCCGGCCACGCCGCCGGGCCACCATGGCGGGTAGGCACAGCCCGGTAAGGTGGACCAGCGCCGCCACATTCACTTGAATCATGCCAATTTGCCCCTCAATCTTGGATTCGTGGAACGGGCCGAAGGAGCCGTAGCCGGCGTTGTTGACCAGGATTTCCGGCAAGATACCCTCATGCTTCAGGGCGCGCATCAGTCTTACGGGCGCGCCGGGGTCGGCCAGGTCGGCGGGGAAGGTATAGGCCGCCACACCGTGCGCGGACTGGAGGGTTCGGGCCAATTGCTTCAGCTTCTCCCGGGCGCGGCCCACCAGCACCAGGTCGTACTTGCCGCGGGCGAGCAGGCGGGCCAGTTCGAGCCCGATCCCGCTGGAGGCGCCGGTCACGAGCGCGACGGCCATGGCGGTATGATATCAGCCTTCCAACATGGGCTTTGCGTGCGGCATCGTCGGCCTGCCGAACGTGGGCAAGTCCACCATCTTCAACGCGCTCACGAGCGCGAAGGCGGCGGCGGCCAACTATCCCTTCTGCACCATCGAGCCGAACACGGGAATCGTCAAAGTTCCCGACCCGCGGCTGGAACAAATCGCCGCGCTGATTCCGCCGGAGAAGATCATCCCGGCCACGATGCAATTCACCGATATCGCGGGGCTGGTGAAGGGGGCCTCCAAGGGGGAGGGGCTGGGGAACCAGTTCCTGGGCCATATCCGGGAGGCCAACGCCACGGCGCATGTGGTCCGGTGCTTCACCGACTCTGAGATCATCCATGTCACGGGCTCGGTGGATCCCCTGCGCGACGTCGAAATCATTGACACCGAATTGATGCTGGCGGACATGGAAGCCGTGAACAAGAGGTACGCCTCCATCGAGAAGGCGGGCAAGGCGGGGGGCAACAAGGAAGCGGCGGCCCTCCATGCCGTGCTGTTCAAGGTGAAGACCGCGCTCGACCTGGGGCGGCCCGTGCGCGCCCTGGGGCTCGACGAGCACGAACTCGCCCTGATCGCGGAGTACCACCTGATCACCGCCAAGCGGGTCATGTACATCGCCAATGTGAATGACGAGGACGGCAAGAATCCCGAGGCCAACCCCCATGTGAAGGCGCTGATGGCGCACGCGGCGAAGGAGGGGGCACCCGTGGTGCCGATATGCGGCAAGGTGGAGGCAGAGATCTCCGAACTCACGGCGGAGGAGAAACTCGTGTTCCTCAAGGACTACGGGCTGGACGAGCCGGGCCTCAACAAGGTGATTCGCGCCGGGTACGCCCTGCTGGGGTTGGAGACCTACTTCACGGCGGGACCCAAGGAGGTCCGCGCGTGGACCATCCCCAAGGGCTCAAAGGCCCCGCAGGCCGCGGGGGTCATCCATACGGACTTCGAGAAGGGCTTCATCCGGGCCGAAGTGTACGCGTGCGAGGCGCTGTTCAAGCACAAGACCGAGGCCGCCATCCGCGACGCGGGTGCCCTGCGCCAGGAAGGGAAGGAGTACGAGGTGCGCGACGGCGACGTCATCCACTTCAAGTTCAACGTCTAGTCGCGCTCCGTAAGGTGGCCGGGGCGACAGCGGCCCATCAGCCGCGAGGTGGCCCAGATCGCCACCGATTCCTCCAGCGCCCACCACTCGTGCTCGTCGCCCATGCGGGTCAGGACCGCATCGCCGGGGCCCAGGTCGGTTTCCGCGCCCTCGGTGCCGACCCGGACCCGGCCGGAAACGATCAGGACGAATTCATGGGAATCGTGGAAATGCCGGTCCACATGCTGGCCAACCGGCATGTGGGAGACGCCCCAGTCAGAGTAATCAGCCCATTCCGGGATGGCCTTCGCGGTGCCGGCCTTGAGGACCGGCACTAGCGGCCTGCCGTCATGATCTCGGCGGGGGAGACGGCCCGGTGTTCCGCCGCCGACCGGTAGGCCGCCTCAACCACCGCCATCACCTTGAGGTCCTCTTGTCCGGCGGACGGGTGGGCCGGTCCACCGTCCAACTGGGCCAGGAAGGCCCGCATGGACTCGCCAAAGGCGTCGTTGAACCACTCGCCGGCGATGGCCGTGGTCACCGGCTCCCCGG
>JAHFSL010000187.1 GCA_023265785.1 Candidatus Coatesiibacteriota bacterium
CGGGTCACTCGAGTCCGACAACGACCAGGGCACCTACACCGGGACCACCAGCCTGACCTACCTGGGGTACACGGGCTACAGCTACACGCGGGTCTGCGACATCGGGGCCGACCACCGCGACGGGCTCTACCTGGTCAATACCAACACCGCCGCGCCCACCACCCTGCATGCCTTTTGGTGGAACGCGGGGACGCTGGCCTACGAGTACCAGACGTCGCGCGATGTCGGAGCGGAAAGCCAGTGGTACTTTGCCCCGCCGATCAACGGGCACTGGAAAGTCATCTCGGGGGCGGGTCAGATCGAGGTCTTCAAGAGTTTCCCGGCGCTGATTGACACCAACGGGGACAACAATTGGGGCACGCAGGTGCCCACCGCGCGCAACGGGTTCCTGGTCCCCGATGCCGCGCCGGCGGATTTCTACGCGTATTTCGGCGGCAATTCGGCGGGCGATAATCCCGGGCTGGTCATCGGCAACTGGGGGGCCGCGACCGGCATCTTCGAGATCTGGCAGTATGTGCCCGACAACCAGACCATCCCCATCGGCGCCACGGACAGCGAGCACCTCTCGAGCGTCCTCGTGGACACAACCGGGACCTGGCGGATGCTGACCGTGGACACGGTGCCCCCCGGCATCGGGGCGGTCTTCAACGCCCGCGGGTACGGGAGCGGGTACACCATGCTCGTCACCGACAGCCTGGGGCTCTACAAGGTCCACCTGCGCAGTGGCGGGCCGGTGCAGGTGTACGGCGGCCGGGACGTGAACAGCGGGTTTTCCAGCGGGCATGTCCTGCACGCCGTGGACCAACAGCCCTCCGGATACCAGTTCTGGTTCCACCAGGTCTCCACCTCGAACCTGAACGGGAATTCCTTCTGCAACGCCCCGCACACGCCGATCATGGGGCTCGATTTCTACTGCCCGAAATCGGGCACCGTTGTCCAGATGGTCTCGGGGTCCGGGTACTCCGCCCGCTACACGACTGACGGCCCCGATGAGGATGTGTTTTTCGAACGGCTCACCAGCCCGGTGGCGGGCGCAACGACCAACTACAAGATCACGGCCACGGCGGGCATCATCGTCAGTGCGTTCAACATCACCTGCCAGATGAAGCAGAAGCTCTACACCGCCCCGTTCCTGGGCCAGGGGGTGCACTACCAGATCGTGGCGCCGCCGGTGGCGTACGTGGGCCAGTCCTTCTGGATCACCGTGATCGTCATGGATGTCGGGAACACCACCAAGACGGACTACTGCGGGACGACCTCGTTCACCTCCACCGATGCCTCCGCCAAAATCGAGGGAGCGGCCATGGACACCTACAACTACACCTGGGATTCGAATGATCCCGCCGCGTCGTGCAAGGGCGCGTGCTGTTCCGGCGGCCCCGACAACGGCGTGCGCGTGTTCGTCAATGTCACCATGACCAGGCTGGGGCTTCAGACGCTCGTCGGCGTGGATACCACGGACGGCTCGGTGTCCGGGCTTACCACCATCATGATCGTGGGGCTGGATATCAAGCTGATCAAGCGCCAACCGCTGGCCATCGCGGCCTCCGGCGACACGGTCCAGTTCCAGGTCTGCTGGAGCAACTACTCCACGGCCTCGGCCTTCACCTTCGTCATCAACGATGCCGTTCCGATGGGCACGACCTTCGTGCCGGAAGCAGGCACGGCCGCCTTCGATTGCGGGAATACGGACGGGGTGGCGCCCGTCCCGGCGTACTCCATCGCGACCTCCGTGACGCCCCCGGCCGCCTTCACCACGGGCAACCCGGTGGCGGGCACCCGGTGGCTCCGGTGGACGATTCCCACCGCGGGCGTCAACACGACCGGTTGCATCTGCTATCGCGTGACGGTGAACTGATCGTGGTGGTGGACCCGCAACACGTTGAGGCGTTCGACCGGGACGGATACTGCGTGGTCCCCGGGGCCTTGCCGCCTGCGGCGGTGGCCAATCTGCTCGGGGTCGTTGACCGCATCAAGGACCGGCTGGCGGTGAGCGGCCATACGCGGGACGTCTTTGGCCTGGATGTGCGGCCCATCGTCACAGAGGACGACGCCTTTCTCGACCTGCTCGAGTGGCCGGCAACATTTCCATTGGCCGTCCGGTGCCTGCGCCACTACTCGGTCCAGTTGAATACCTCGCACCTCATCATGGTTCCGCCCCGGCCCGACGAGCGCAATACCGGCTGGCACCAGGATGGCGGGAGCCCGGGGATGAGCGTGAACGGGGTGAAGCCGATGTTCTCGCTCGAGGTCGGGTACTTCCTGACCGACCTGCTCGAGCCCGACATGGGCCAGTTGATGGTCGTGCCCGGGAGCCACCGGCGGCCCGAGCCGCCCGTCTTCCGCGAGGGTGCCACCGACCCCGAGGGCGCCGTCCAGCTCCGGGTCCGCGCGGGCGACGCCGTGGTCTTCGCCAATCCGCTCTGGCATGGTGCCGCCCCGAACCGGTCCACGGCCACCCGCATCGTGCTGTACTACGGATACGCCTATCGTTGGCTGAAGCCGATTGATTACGAGACCATGCCCGCCGACCTGATGGCGCGGTGCGGCCCCATCGGCCGCCAGCTGCTCGGGGCGCGCACCTCGCACCTGGGCTGGTTCATCCCGACCGATGCGGACTGCCCGCTCAAGGAGCTGTACCGCGCGTGGTTCGGCGAGACCTGGATTTCCTGACGTGATCCGCGACGGCGGGGCGGCGGCGCGGGAGCCGCGGACGGTCCGGCTGGAGGCTGACCTCGTCGTGGTGGGAGGCGGGCTGGCGGGAACCTGCTGTGCCATCACCGCGGCCCGGGCCGGGGCGAGGGTCGTCCTGGTCCAGGACCGGCCGGTTCTCGGAGGCAATGCCTCCTCCGAGGTCCGTCTGTGGGCGCTGGGCGCCACCGCGCATATGACCAATAACAATCGCTGGGCTCGCGAAGGCGGGGTCATTGACGAACTCCTGACCGAGAATACTTGGCGCAACCCCGAGGGCAACGCCGTCCTCTTTGATTCCGTGGTCCTGGATGCCGTCCTCGCCGAATCCAATCTCGCGCTCCTGCTCAACACGGCCGTCCACGCGGTGGACAAGGACGGTTCCGACCGGATCGCCGGTGTGCGGGCTTTTTGTTCCCAGAACTCCACCGCCTATGACCTCCGAGCGCCGCTGTTCTGTGACGCCTCGGGGGACGGGATCGTTGGGTTCCTCGCCGGCGCCGCGTTCCGGATGGGCGCGGAGGCGGAGGCCGAGTTCGGGGAGAAATTCGCGCCCTCAAGGGAGTACGGCGAACTGCTGGGCCACTCGATCTACTTCTACTCCAAGGACACGGGACACCCGGTCACGTTTGTCCCCCCCTCCTGGGCGCTGAAGGATGTTCCAGGGCGGATTCCCCGCCATGCCGAATTCGACGCGAAACAGTTCGGCCCCCACCTCTGGTGGATCGAGTACGGCGGAAGACTGGACACGGTTCACGAGACCGAGACGATCAAGTGGGAGCTGTGGAAGGTCGTCTACGGCGTCTGGGACTGGATCAAGAATTCCGGAAAGTTCCCTGAGGCGGCCAACCGGACGCTGGAGTGGGTGGGGCTGATCCCCGGCAAGCGGGAGAGCCGCCGGTTCGAGGGCCCGGTGCTCCTCAACCAGCATGACATCATCGAACAGCGGGTCCACCCCGACGATGTCTCGTTCGGCGGCTGGTCCATTGATCTGCACCCGGCCGACGGAATCTACAGCGAGAAGCCCGGGTGCGACCAGTGGCACGCCAAGGGGGTCTACCCCATCCCATACCGGTGCCTGTACTCGCGGAATCTTGACAACCTGTTTCTCGCGGGCCGGATCATCAGCGCCACCCACGTGGCATTCGGCTCCACCCGGGTCATGTGTACCCTGGCCGAGGCCGGCCAGGCCGTGGGGGTGGCGGCCGCCACCTGCGCGCGGGAAGGCCTCAAGCCGGCCGACGTGACCGCCCCGGCGCGCATGCATGCCCTGCAGCGAGACCTCCTCCGGCAGGGCCAGTACATCCCGGGTGTGGCGCTTGACGATCCGCGGGACCTGGCCCGGGCGGCCCGGGTCTCGGCCACCAGTGAGTTGCGGCTGTCCGCCCTCCCGCCTGACGGACCGTGGCTGAAGCTGGAGCACGACTGGGCACAAATGCTGCCGGTCGCCGCCGGTCCGGCCCCACGGGTGACGTTCACCGTGCGCGCCGAGGCCCCGGTCACGCTCACCGTCGAAGTGCGGCAAAGTTCCAAACCGTTCAATCACACCCCGGACGAGACGCTGACCTCCCGCGGCATTGCCCTCCCGGCCGGCGAGTCGGCCGTGACGCTTGAGGTGCCCGCCCCCATCAACGGTTCACACTATCTTTTCTACTGTCTCCTCAAGAACGAGCAGGTTGCAGTGCGGTTATCGGAATCGAGGGTCACCGGTCTGGTGGCCGTGGAGCACGCCTGGGACCAGACACCGGAGCACGACATCGGGGTGGAGACCTTCGGGTTCTGGATCGCCCGGCGCGCTCCGGAAGGGCAGAACCTGGCGTGCACCATCGAGCCGCCTATCGCGCTGTTCGGACCCGACCAGGCCCGCAATGGCGTCGGTCGGCCCGTCGCCGGTCCGAACGCCTGGGTCGCCGCGCCGGGCGACCCGAGTCCTGCCCTGACCCTGACCTGGGACACGCCGCAGACGATCGCCAGGGTGGAGCTGGAATTCGACACTGACTGGGACCACCCGATGGAGACCGTCCTCTTCCGGCACCATGCCCGCGCCATGCCGTCTTGCGTGAAGCGGTACCGCCTGCGGGACACGGCGGGCCGGGTTGTCCATGAGTCCGGGGAAAACCACCACGCCCGCAATACCGTCCGGCTGGACCCGCCGCTGGTAACGGCCGGTCTCACCGTGGAACTTCTGGAAACCTGGGGCCCGGTTCCCAAGGCGCTCTTCGCCGTGCGCTGTTTTCCGGACTAATCCTTGAGCCCGTACAGCTCCATGGCGTTGTCGTGGAGGACGCGGCGGGCGGCCCGGAGGGCGACCTCCTCCGTCCAGTAGCCGCCCTCGATCTTATCGGCCAGCACCTCGGCCAGCATCCGGCGTGTGAACTTCACGGTGCCGTAGGTCTCCTCCAGGTTCGCGCAGTCGGTCCCGAACATGAGCTGGTGACCCTCGAGGAGGTCCAGGGCCTCCGCCAAGACTTGCTTGCCGGCGGAGGGTGAGAAGAGCGCCATCCAGGCAAGGTCCAGAAAGACATTGGTGTACTCGCGGGTGAGTACGATGGCTTCCCGGGAGAAAGGGTAGCCCCCGTGGAGGAGCACGAATTTCACCTCAGACCAGCGGCCCGTGGACAGGAGCCGGTTGAGGCCCAGCGGGTTGGAGTTGGCGACGATGTTCCACGACTGCTGGTTGCCGGTATGGAACTGGAACGGCTTCTTGTGGCGGGCGCACGCGGCCAACACCCGGGTCATGAGGTAGTCCTCCAGGTCTTTCTTCCCGGCGTCCGGGAGCGGTTGCCTCGTGAGGGCTTTCGTGAAAAGGGCGGCGGCGCGCGGCCGGGGGACGGTGTCATTGAAATCGAGCGCCCGGAAATAGGCCGCGGTGGACTTCAGGCTGACGCCGCCCCGGTCAAAGAAGGAGTCAATTTCGCGGTCAATCAGTTCTTCCATCCCTTTCAGGTCCCGGAGTTTCACCTTGAATTTCTCCTGGGTGCCGTCCAACGGCCAGCGGCCGTCCTTGCCGGGCTTGCCCGCGAGGAAGA
>JAHFSL010000188.1 GCA_023265785.1 Candidatus Coatesiibacteriota bacterium
ATCCCGCCCACCATGCCCTGATCGACGCGGGGGTCGTGATCCTCGAGGGGATCAACCTGGCCGGGATTGCGTCGGGCGATTACGACCTCTTCTGCGGCCCCCTCCTTATTCCAGGGTCGGATGGCGCACCCGCCCGGGTCCTCCTGATCGAACGGTAGGCGTCCGGGGTCGCGATTGTTCCGCATCCACGGGCGGAGGTATAATTCCAAGTGGGATGAGTTTTCGAAATCTGTTGCCGCATCAGAACCGTCTGGTTTCTGACCTGCTCATCGGAGTTGCGAAGACGGTGTTCGTGGCCAGCGTCGTCGCATTGTTCTTTCCCCATGTCGGGGAACCCCGCCCGGTGCTGTACGGCCTCGCCGGAATGGCCGTCTCGGCGGTTCTGGCGATCATCGGGGTGGCCTTGGCGCCGGCACCTGATGCGGCGGGGCGCACCGGACCGCGAAGGAGGTAATTGACGATGGAAGGAGTCCTGGCGATGGGTGTCGGCGTCCTCGTGCTCTTTGTGATTCTCTATGCCCTGGACAAGGTCGTTCTGCTCGCCCCCCCCCGCCGAATCACGCGTTGACGGGCCGTCGAGTCTTTCCGACCGGGCGTTAGGGTCCTCGTGTGACCATCAGGCGAGGCGGGATCGCCTTGCTCCTGACAGCCGGTGAGATGCTTCTCGCAGGCCGGGTGATGGGGTGCCTCGTGGATGTCTCGCCGCTGGTCCCGCCCAATCCGGTCAACTTCCTGTTCCCCAACTGGAAGCTGATGGAAATCCAGGATTTCGGGATGCAGGTGTGCCTGGATCCGATCTGTCCCGGGGATACCAACGGGGGGATCGCCGGTGTGACCATCTTCAACTACGGCACCGCCGACGGGGTCACCGATATTTCGGCCATGTACCTGTGCTTCGCGTGCGCGAACTCGACCGGTCACGCCTGCACCCCCACCTACACCCTGACCTACGCCGGGGTCTGGACCGTCGCGGGTCAGCCCCGCCCGGCGTGGACCTGGGCACCCGCGGCGCCGTTCGTCATCGACTTTGACCCGTGCAATGTCTTCTCAAACGGATGCAACTGCGTGATCATGACCCGGATCTTCATTGACATCGGGCCCTGCCCGGTGCCGTTCCACTCGGTCCGGCTGGGGCCCGGGTACAACCCCGCCGACCCGATACCCGGCGGGTGGAACGACAACTGGGGGTGCACCGCGCCCTGGGGGGACAAGCCGTCGGCCGCCGATGTGCCGATCATCTACGCGTTCAAGGATGTCAGCACGGACACGGTGGTGCCCGGAGACACGATCACCTACTCCATCTACTATGGCCGGCCGGGAACGCCGAACGTGGGGCCGATCACCATCGTGGATACCCTCCCGCCGTACACGCACTACCTCACCGGTACCGCGGCGCCGGTGGCCGACCCGGGCTGGGACCCGGACCCCGGGCCGCCGGTCCGGATGCGCTGGACGATCCCCGGCCCGCTGGCCACGGCGGCGGGGCCCACGAGCGTTATCACCTTCAAGGTCACGGTGGACTGGGGGAACACGGAGACCTTCGAGCCGGGATCGGGCGATACGGCGGCGCCGGAGGGCGCGTTCCTGTCCAACCGGGCGCAGACGGCCTTCGGCGGGATCGCGTGCCCCACGACCGCCATGGTCACGCCGGGAGTCACCTCGGTGGTGCGCCGGTTCCTGTTCTGGAAACTGGCCGACAACGACATGCTGTACTCGCCGACGCCCGGCCAGCCCCCCGATGAGATCACCTA
Source organism: Candidatus Coatesiibacteriota bacterium (assembly GCA_023265785.1). GTDB lineage: Bacteria > Oederibacteriota > CAKKQC01 > CAKKQC01 > CAKKQC01 > JAHFSL01. Next base: position 1,752 of record JAHFSL010000188.1, read on the forward strand.
CTCCATCTTTCTCCGGAACATGTCGCCCACCCGGACCTGGTGGGATGTCGCCGTCTGGGACACGGTCCCGGCGCCGCTGGATCCCTGGTGCTCCGGGTGCGGGTTCGACGACCCCTGCCTGGGATGGACGATGACCCCCGGCGGGTGCGCGGCGGGGACCCCCGGCCGGTCGGTGGCGGGGGCAACGACCATTCTCACCTGGCGGCTGGACCTGCCGCCGGCGGCCACGATGACCCTGCGCTGGAAGGCCCAGGTGAAGGGGTCCACGACGGCGGGCGCCTCGGCCATCAACCGGGCGTCGGTGCTGTCGCTGGGTCGGTCGGGGATCGTCGGCGGGTCGGGCTCCTCCGTGTTCCCCAAGAACTTCACCCACCTGGCGCCGATCGACCTGCCAACCACGTATATCTCCTATGTCGCATTCGGCGGGGAGAACGACACCAAGGGAGCCTGCCCCGGCTACTTCCTCTCGTTTTTCCCGCTCAACAAGAAGACTCAATTCGAAATGCGCGGGCTCCAGTACACCGGCGCCGGGTGGGCCGCGGCGGGCGGGGTGTCGGCGTCCATCGGGTGTCTGATCGGGGACTGCCTGGGCGGGTTCCCCGGCAACGGCGGCCCGTGTCCGGTGGGGGCGCTCACGGGCGGCGGAATCGCGGGGTGCAAGATCGAGCGCATCCCAGCCTCCTACGATCCGGTGGGCTGGCACGGCGTCTGCCCCGCCTATCCCGCCAACTTTGTCTACAAGCTCACCTCCAATTCGCCTGTCGTCTGGCAGTTGCTCTCGCACCTGACCGACGACAACCAGGACAGCCACACCTACGCGCCCGCCACGACGATCACCTTCACCGGGTTCCAGCACTACTTCTGGAAGCGGTCCAATCCCGTCGCCGGGGCCGGGTTGGGCGATTCGCTGGCGCTCATCAACACCGGGGCGGACGCCTTCGGCTCGTACGTGCCGACGCTCGCGACCACCGTCCACCTCTTCAGGTTCGACTACACCACCCTGCAGTGGGACTACCAGCGCTCCTACGAGCTGGGGCCTGAGTCGGCGGCGTATGACATCGGGACGCCCGCGGCGGATGATGCGCCCTGGATGACGGCCTCCTCCGACGCCGAACTGATCGTGAACCACGGCCAGAACATCGCCAGCACCCTGCCCTGCTGCTGCGTCCAGTGCGCGGACAACCATGCCGCGTTCTTCCCGACCCGCCAGACGGGGAATGTCACCTCGATCCCCGGCCAGCCGGCCACCTTCTACGGCATCGCGCAGGGGTACCCCGATGACGTCAAGGTGATCGTGGGAAACATCGGTGCGGTGCTGGCCTCCTACGAGGTCTGGAGGTACCTGCCCGACAACCCCGTGCAGGTGGGGCTGATCCCGTCCCAGATCAACGGCACCACGGGCACCTGGAGCCAGGTCACCGCGACGACCGTGCCGGCCGGGCTGGCGGCCGTGGCCAACCCCGTGATCTATTCCACGGACGGCTCGGCGTTCAATGCCAACTCCACCGCGCTGTTCAAGGTGGAATTGCGTAGTGGCGGCCCCATCCAGGTGCTGGGCGGCGTCCGGTTGTACCAGAACTACGCCGGCGGGGCGGTTTTCCATGCTGCCGACGGCCAGCAGACCGGCACGGAGTTCTGGTTCCACGACGCCTTCACGCCGCTGGACTCGTGCAACAACGGGCCCGAAACCTATGCCCTCGACATCTTCTGCCCCAAGACCGGTATGGCGATGCGGGCGGAATCCGAGGACGGGTACACGGCCACCTATACCACGACGGGCCCCGACCAGGTGGTGGCGTTCACCGCGCTGACGAATCCCGTCCGCAAGCGGAACTACCGGATGACCCTGACCAATCCAGCGCTGGGGCGGGTGGTGGCGCAGTACATCCAGTGCCGGGTCACGGAGAAGGGGTACACCGCGCCCTTCGTCCAGTCCGGCGTGCATTACATCATCACCGCGCCGCCCGTGGTGTTCACCGGCCTACCGTTCTGGCTGACGGTGACGGTGATCGAGGCCGGGGTGACCAAGACCGACTATTGCGGCACGTCCTCATTCACCGCGACGGACCCGGCGGCCAAGCTCGAGGGGAGCCCGATGGACGGCTACAATTTTATCTGGACCTCGACCATCGCGTGCAGTGCGGCGCCCGACGAGAACGGGGTCCGCATCTTCGTCAACGTGATCCTGAACCGGCTGGGCCTCCAGACGATCATCGCGACGGACACCACCGACGGGTCCATCACGGGGATCGTGGCGGTCATGGTGGTGGGGGCGGACATCCGGCTCACGAAGACCCCGCCGCTGGCCGTCTCGGCTTCGGGCGATACGGTCTCGTTCCGGATCTGCTGGAGCAACTTCAGCAGTGCGTCCGCCTTCACCTTCGTGGTGACGGACGCCGTGCCCATGGGGAGCACCTTCGTGCCCGAGGCCGGGACGGCGGCGTTCAATTGCGGGAACACGGCCGGGGTGGCGCCGGTCACCGCGTACTCCACCGCCACCTCGGTCACGCCCCCGGCGTTCACGGACGGCAACCCGATTGGCGGGACGCACTGGCTCCGCTGGACCGTTCCCCAGATCGGGGTCAACACCACGGGATGCCTGTGTTATCGCGTCACGGTTAATTAGCAGGGGCCGTGAGCGACAGCCCGTCTTCGGGCTATCGGGTGACTGTGAACTAATCGAGGAGGGCGGAGACGTGTGCGGCGGCAGATCTCGCGAGGGCCTCCAGATGGTAACCGCCTTCCAGGACGGACAGCACGCGGCCCCCGCACAGCCGGTCGGCCAGTTCGGTCAGGCGATGGGTCAGCCGGCCGAAGTCCTCGGTCCGCAGTTCGAGCAGTGCCAGCGGGTCTTCGTGGTGCGCATCGAACCCGGCGGAGAGCAGGAGCATGTCCGGGCGGAAGGCCTCCAGCGCGGGGCCGACCCGCTCCCGGATTGCCCGGTCATACGCCGGGTAGGCGGACCCGGCGGGCAGGGGGACATTGACGAGACACCCGGCGCCGGGACCCTCGCCGGTCTCGGTCGCCGCCCCCGTGCCGGGGTAGAACGCGGCGGCCGGGTTGAGCGGGTTCGGCCCGAACTGGTGAAGGGAGCAGAACAGCACGGCCCGTCGCGCCGGAAGATCTCCTGCGTCCCGTTGCCGTGGTGGGCGTCGAAGTCCACGATGGCCACCCGGGCCAGCCCGCGGCGCCGCAGGAGGTGGCGGGCGGCGATGGCGACATTGTTGAACAGGCAGAAGCCCATGGCCCGGTCCGGCTCGGCGTGGTGGCCCGGGGGCCGGACCAGCGCGAACGCGCGGCGGGTGGTGCCGTCCACCACCGCATCCGCGCCCGTCAGCGCGGCGCCGGCCCCCAGCCGGGCGGCGTCCCAGGACGCCGCGCACACCCCGGTATCGGGCTCCAGCGGCCGGCCCAGTCGGCAGGCCTCCCGCACCCGGGCTAGGTGCGCGGGGGGATGGCAGAGGAGGAGATCCTCGTCGGTGGCCGCCCGGACCCCGGGATGCTCGGCGCGGTCCCAGAGCCCGTCGGCCTTGAGGCGCGCGACCAGTCCCTCCAGCCGGGCGGGCCGCTCGGGGTGGTGTTCTCCGGCCCGGTGGGCGAGGCAGGCGGGGTCCCAGAGCAGGGCCAATGGCGCGCTCATTCGCGGAGCCTCCGGGAATCCGCGAAGGAGAAGTACCGGTTGGCGCCCAGGATGATGTGGTCCAGCACGGGGATCCCGACCGCTTCGCCCGCGCGGACCAGCTGACGGGTGAGCGCCACATCCTCGTCGCTGGGCGCGGGGTCGCCGCCGGGGTGGTTGTGGAGAAGGACGACGCCCGCCGCGCTTTCGGCGACGGCCTCACGAAACACGTCGCGGGGGTGGACCAGCGCGAGATTGAGGGTGCCCACGGTCACCACCTTCGTGCGGATCAGCCGGTGGCC
>JAHFSL010000189.1 GCA_023265785.1 Candidatus Coatesiibacteriota bacterium
CTGGCGCGACGGACCGACCTGCGCGCGCTGACCGTGGTGGTCATTGACCCGGCCGATGCGAAGGACCACGACGACGCGGTGTCCTGGCAGGCCGCCCCGGGCGGCGGCGGCCGGCTGGGCGTCCACATCGCGGATGTCTCGTACTATGTCCGGCCGGGCCGGCCGCTGGATGAGGAAGCCCGGGCGCGGGGGGTGAGCGTCTACCTCACCGACCGCGTCCTGCCCATGCTCCCGCCGCGGCTCTCCGCCGACCTGTGCAGTCTGTTGGCGGGCAAGGACCGGCTGGCCCGCACGGCGTTCATTGATTACGATGCCGCCGGGAATGTCACGGGCGGTGAACTGCTGGCCACCGTCATCCGGCCCACGGTCTCGCTGTCCTACGAGGACGCCTGGACGGTGATGCAGGACGCCCGCAGTCCGCACCCGTACGCCGCGGACCTGCACGCCATGCACCGGTTCTCCGAACTCCTGCGCCGGCGCCGGTTCGAGAACGGCAGTCTCGACTTCAACTTTCCCGAGACGCGCGTGAAGCTCGGGCCCGATGGGGAGCCCGCCGAAATCGTCCAGCGCCGCGGCGATCCCTCCCACTGGCTGATCGAGGAGTTCATGATTGCCGCCAACGAGTTCACCGGGACGGCGCTGGCGCGCAAGGGGCTGGGCATCTGGCGGATTCACGAGCCCCCGGCGATGGAGGATGTGGCGGAACTGGAGGAGTTCCTGAAGGGCATGGGCCTGAAACTCCGGCGGGGTCCCAAGAGTCGCGACCTGCACCCCAAGGATTTCCAGGAGGTGCTCGAGAAGGTGAAGGGGACGCGGGAGCAGTATGTCGTCCACAAGAAGGTCCTGCAGTCGCTCCGCCTCGCCGTCTATGCGGCGGAGAATGTCGGCCACTTCGGGCTGGCGATCGACACGTATACCCACTTCACCTCGCCGATCCGCCGCTACGCCGACCTCGTGGTGCACCGTCTCCTGAACCCGGCGGGGGCCGAGGGGCGGTACGCGGCCCGCCACCTCGGTGAGATGGCGGCCCAGACCTCCGATCTGGAGCGGCGCGCGCAGGAGGCCGAGTGGGCGTGCGCCAAGGCCATGATCCTGCGCTACCTCAAGAAGAGCGTGGGCCAGGTGTTTGACGGCACGATTGCCCGGTTGGAGCGCTGGGGCGCCTTTGTGGAGCTGGACGGGATCGGCACCGACGGGCTGATGCGGTTTGAGGACATGGGCGGGGACCGGTTCTGGCTGGCCCAGGACGGGGCTTCGGTGCGCGGGCGGCGCAGTGGCCACGTCTACCGCGTGGGCCAGAAGCTCAAGGTCCTGATCACCCGCATCAGCGAGGCGGAAGGGCACCTGGATCTGGCGCCGGCGGAGGACGCATGACGGCGCACCCCCCGGCGAAGGGCAAGCCGCCCTCGCAGGAGAAGGTCATCGCGACCAACCGGCGCGCATGGCACGACTTCGAGATCGAGGAGTCCTTTGAGGCCGGGATCATGCTGGCCGGGTCGGAGGTCAAGGCCATCCGGGCGGGCCGGGCCGACCTCAAGGAGGCCTTCGCCGAAATTCACCAGGGGGAGATGTGGCTGTCGTCGCTGACCATCACCCCGCTGGCGACCTCCACCTTCGCCCCGCCGCCGGCGCGGCGGCGCAAATTGCTGGTGCATGCCACCGAGCTGGACCGGCTGGTCGGCAAGGTGGCCCACAAGGGGATGGCGCTGATCCCGCTCAAGCTCTACTTCAACGCCCGGGGCTGGGCGAAGGTCGAGGTGGGGGTGGGCAAGCGGTTCAAAAAGGGGGACAAGCGTGAGGTCCTCAAGAAGAAGATCGCCACCCGGGAGATGCGGCAGGCACGCGAGGACTAGGAGGCTAGAAGACGGTGTAGAGTGCGGGTGAGACGGCGGCGCCGACGACGACCAGCACCGCGAGGCCGAGCAGGACCAGCGTGACCGGGACGATCCACCAGGCTTTGTGCGCCCAGGCCAGGTGCGCCAATTCGCGGACGAGACGGCTGAAATGGCGCGCCCGGCGGGCAGGCGCCCAGCGGGTCACCGGGCCTCCCGTTCGACCAGCCAGGATTCGAGGACCAAGGCGTCCAGTCCGGACCGCATGAAACAATCATACGCGTCCGCCGGCGAGCAGACGATCGGCTCACCGCGCAGGTTGAACGAGGTGTTCAGCAGGACCGGGCACCCGGTGCGATCCGCGAAGGCCGACAGCAGGGCGTGAAACTCCGGGTGCGTCCCCGGGTCCACAGTCTGGACCCGGGCCGAGCCGTCCGCGTGAGTGACCGCCGGGAGCCCCGTGCCGGGGAGCACGGGCGCGGTGAGGAGCATGTACGGGGAGGGGCGGTCGAGATCGAAGAATGCGCCAACGCGCCCGGCCAGCACGGCCGGGGCAAACGGCCGGAACTCCTCGCGGAACTTGATCCGGGTATTCACCCGCGCCTGCATGTCCGCCGGCCGCGGGTCGGCCAGGATCGAGCGGTTGCCGAGCGCGCGCGGCCCGAACTCCATCCGGCCCCGCAGGAGGCCGATGACCCGGCCCGCCGCGAGCAGGTCGGCCACGGCGCCGTGGCGCGCGTCACCTTCCAGGTGCGTCGCACGGATCCCGCGGGAGGTCAGCCACACCCCGATGGCCTCATCCGACCACGCCGGCCCGAGCAGGGCGCCGCCCATGCCGTCACCGGGTTCCCGTCCCGCGCGGGGATTCCCAAGAATCCGGTGCCAGCCGAACCATGCGGCCCCGGCTGCCCCGCCGGCGTCACCGGCGGCGGGCTGGATCCAGACCTCCCGGAATGGGCTCTCGCGGACGATCCGGGCATTCGCCACGCAGTTGAGCGCGACCCCGCCCGCCAGGCAGAGGTTGGAGGACCCGGTCAGCCGGTGCGCCTCCCGGGCCTGGCGCAGGAGCGCGTCCTCCAGGACCGCCTGCACGGACCGGGCCAGGTCGGCATGGCGGCCGTCCAACGGCTCGTGCTCGCGCCGGGGGGGGGCCCCGAACAGCGCGTGAAAACGGTCGTTGGTCATCGTCAACCCGCCAAGATAATTGAAGAACGCGAGGTTCAGCCTGAATGACCCGTCCTCCCGGAGGTCGATCAGGTGCTCCCGAATGAGGCCCGCGTAACGCGGTGCGCCGGTGGCGGCGAGCCCCATCAATTTGTACTCGCCATCGTTCACGGCGAATCCGCAGTAGGCCGTGAATGCGGAGTACAGCAGGCCGAGGGAGTGCGGGTACGGGATCTCCGCTACCAGGTGAAGGTCGGCGCCCCGGCCGTGGCCAATCGCCGTGGTCGCCCATTCACCGACCCCGTCCACGGTCAGGATGGCGGCTTCGTCAAAGGGGGACGGGTAGTATGCGCTCGCGGCGTGGGATTCGTGGTGTTCGGGGAACCAGCAGGGGACCGTGGCGGGCAGGGCGAGCCCGGCGAGCGTGGATTCCACCTGGTGGGGCACCCACAACTTGGACCGCATCCATTCCGGGACGGCCGCAAGGAACGACGGGAGGCCGGCGGGGGCGAGGGCGGCCCAGGTGTCCAGGAGCCGGCCGAACTTGGACACCGGCTGGTCGTAGAACACCACCGCCTCCACGGGACCGGGGGAGAGCTCGAGCACGGCCCTAATCGCCCGGCGAGGGAACCCGGGGTCATGCTTGACCCGGGAGAGGCGCTCCTCCTGCACCGCGGCCATCAGCCGGCCGTTCTCCACCAGTGCCGCGGCCGCGTCGTGGTACAGCCCGCTGATGCCGAGAATGCGCTTCATGACTGGCGTGTCCAGTCGCGCGTTACCGGGGCGGCTGGGCGGGGATGCCAGAGCGAGCCGGCCGGGCCCGGAAATGCCCGGTTCAGCGGGTCCGGGGCGCCCCGCATTCGGCGGGCCAGGCGGATCAGGGGAAATACCAGAAGGTACACGGGCGCGAGGAGGACCAGGCCGAGGACCCGGGCTGTCGCCGCCCGCAGGCCCTGGACGATTCGTCCGGCGAGCCCTGACCGTGGCCGGCCGGTCACTCCGAGACTAGCGTCCGGCACGGGCCCGGGCGGCGGCCGCGAGGCTGGGCGCGCTCCACCCCAGCCGCTCGAAGCGGGCCAGAGCCGCCCGTGCGGTCGTCCGGTCGCCTCCGAGCAGGGCCACGCGGGCGATCCGGTCCCAGACGATGACGTCGTCCGGATGGCGGCCGGCTTCGGCGAGGTAGTCATCCCGCGCCCGCACCAGGTCGCCGCGGGCCAGCCAGGCGTCACCGCTCCAGGTCAGCGCCTCGGCGCCGGGCAGGAAGGGCGTTCGCCGGGCGAATTCAGAGGGGAAGAGCCCTGGGCGGGGCCGGAATCCAAGCGCAAAAACATAGGACGAATCCGAGACTGCGCCGTCGCCGTCGGTTTCAAGGACCAGGACGGGCTCCGCATAACGTCGCCAGAACTCCTGGAACACGGCGAGCGTCCGGTCCGTGTGACGAAAGGAGAGATGCGAACCCTTGCCTTCGAGAAAGATCCAGAAGGTGGAGTAGAGGACATGGGTCCATCCCCGCTCGCGGCAACGCTTGCGGAGCTCGGCCGGGGTGGTCGACTCGGCGGCCAGGTGCCAGAGCAGCGGGTCAGACCCCATTTCGTAGTCGAGGTGATAGCGGCCATGCAGGTAGAAGCTGTTGTCATCCCCGTAGACATACACCGTGCCGCGCCGGGGGAACCGCTGTTCAAGGGCCTGACGGATGGGCACATTCACCCGCTTGGGGACGACGGCGTGGGTCAGGTAGAACTCACGGCTCACATGCCCCATGGCGATCTCCCGCGGGTTGAAGAAGATCGTGGCCGAAGCCAGACAAAATGCGGCCTGGACAAACGCTGTGGCGAAGAGCAGGGACCGGACCGTCCATCGGGTGGAGTCCCGCAGGTGGGACAGCGAGGACAGGACTGCCGCAGCCCACAGGCCGAAATAACCGGCAACATAGTGCGGCGAGGCCCCACCGAACAGCAGGAGCCACGCCAGCCCGCTGGCGGATGCGAACCTGACCAGCGCTCGCTGGGCGCCAGACAGGGAGCGGCGGACCAGCAGGAGGGCGGGAGCCAGGGCCACGATGGTGGGCCCGGGATGCTCCCGCAGGCCGGCGTGGGCCCCGGTGAAGGCGATGGGCCAGGTCAGGAGCGTGGCGGGGTGCTCGATCCAATTGCGGTGGGCATCCCGTGCGAAGTCATAGGCGCGGTCCAGGGCATGGCGCGACGAGCCGTCCAGCGTATGGGCGCCGTACTTGGCCAGCAGGGGTGAGACGGGATCTCCGGTCCACCACCAGTGCAGGAGCGCCCAGGGGACGACGGGCGCCGCAAGGCTCCACCAGACCCGGGACGGGCGGGCGTCGAGGGCGGCGCGCCAGGCCGGCGCCTCCGTTCCCAGGAACATGGCGGCGGCCAATCCGGCCGCGCCGAACGCGGCGGTGAATTTCATGGACCCGGCTACCCCCAGCCAGAAGGCCGCCGTCCGGAGCCGCCCGCGCCGGGGCCGGTTCCCATCCAGCATGGCCTCCAGGGCGTACAAGAGCCCGAGGGCGGTCGCGTGTTCGGCGAAGGTGGTCCCGGTGACAAACACCCAGCCGGGGGCGGTGAGGGTGAGAGTCAGGGCGAGCCGACGATCGCGGTCTGGGAGCCCGAGGTGGCGGACGATCCGGGCGAGACTCCCCAATCCCAGCAGGGCCGCC
>JAHFSL010000190.1 GCA_023265785.1 Candidatus Coatesiibacteriota bacterium
GGCCGGGTGGCCGGATGCCTGTGGTACCAGGGCGAGTCGGAGGGCTTTGAAGTCGAGCCGTCGCCGTTCCTGGAGCGGTTCCTCGCCTGGGTGGCGGCCGCCCGCGCGGACCTGGGCGCGTCCCGCCTCCCCTTCCTCTATGTCCAGATCGGCCGGACGGTCATCCCGGAGGTCCCGCCCGCCCGGTGGACCGCGATTCGCGAGTTCCAGCGTCTCGCCCTTGCCTCGCTCTCCCACGCCGCCATGGTTGCCTCCGTGGACCTGCCGCTGGACGATGCGATCCACATCGCGACGCCGGGGCTCAAGGTCCTGGGCGAGCGGCTCGCCCGCCAGGCCCTGCGCCTGGCGCACACCCGGACGAAGATCGCACCGGGCCCGCACCTGGCCCGGGCGGATGTCGAGGGTGAGAAGCGTGATCGCATCCGCGTCTGGTACACCGGCGCGCACGGCGACCTGGGACCTGACCGCAATATCCGCGGGTTCTCGGTCCGCGATGCCGCGGGCGCCGACCTGGGGCTCGTGTTCGACGCCATGCCCGATCCCCGTGAGCCCGGCGCCGTCCTGGTGTCCCTGCGTGCCCCCGCCCCCGGCGGGGCGGCCCTGTGGTACGGCTGGGGTTCCGACCCCGCCTGCACCCTGGTGGACGCCGCAGGCAACGCCGCCCCCGCCTTCGGCCCGCTCGCGCTGTAGGACCCGCCCCCGGGAGGGCCGTCAGGCCCATTCGATGACGGTGCCGATCATGTCCGGGTCGCCCGCCAGCATGGCCTCGTAGGTCGCGACCGCCCGCTCCGCGGGAACGCGGTGGGTGGTGAGGGGGCCCAGCCGGAGCCGGCCCCCGGAGAGCAGGCGGAAGAAGGCGGCATAGTCGTCGTCCATCGTCCAGAGTCCGGGGCTGGAATCGCGGGCGGGCACGGCCCAGGCGTGGCCGCCGATGACCGTCACGCCCTTGTGGTGGACATCCCGGTAGAAATTGACGGCGGTCTCCCCCCGGGTGCTGGCCAGCAGGACGACCCGGCCCAGCCGGCGGGCGCACTGGAGGGCGAGATTGACCGGTTCGGGGGCCCCGGTGGCCTCGATGACCACGGGCACGCCCTTCCCGCCCGCCAGGGCGTCGAGCCGGGCCCGCCAGCCGTCCGCGGCAGGGTCCAGCACGGCATCGGCGCCGGCGGTCTCGGCGGCCGCCCGCCGCGGGGCCAGCATGTCCGCGCCGATGGCGGGCGTGGCACCGGCCGCGCGGGCGCACTGGAGCGCCAGCTGGCCGATCAGCCCGAGCCCCAGCACCAGGACCGGTTCACCCAGCTCCACCCGCGCCCGCCGGATCCCCTGCACGGCGATCTGGCCGAGGGCGACATGGGCGCCGTCCGTGAAGGAAATCCCATCCGGGAGCGGAAAGACCTCTGACTGGGGCAGGGTCCACGCGGACCGGTGGCCCACCCGAATGGCGACCCGGGCTCCCGGCACCACCTTCGTCACTCCCGCCCCGGCCTGGAGAACGGTGCCGGCTGCGCAATATCCGGGGTGGTAGGGGAAGGTGGCATTCGTGTTGGGCAGGCCCAGCGCAAAGGCCCGCTCGGTCCCCGGGCTGATGACCGAGGCGTGCACCCGAACCTGCACCTCGCCGGGACCCGGCTCGGGCACCTCGATCTCCCGCAGATCCGCGTGCGGGACTCCGGCAACGGGAATGGTGAGCGCCTTGCATCGCATCAGGAGTTGCCTCATTCTATGACAGACGCATGAAGCCCAACACGGTGGGGTCCTATGGTGGCTGGCTTGACCGCCTCCAGTCCGGCGGGCCCGGGGCGCTGTCCCTGCGCCGCGGACGCTGGCCCTCGCTGGCGGGCTGGCGACGGGTCGCCCGGGCGCGCGTTCTGCGCGACATGGCCTGCCCCGCGACGGGCCCGGCCCCCAAGGTGCGGGTCACCGCGCTCGAGCAGTGTGACGGACTCCATATCGAGCACCTCACCTGGCGCCTGCCCTTCGGCCCCCCCACCGAGGCCCTCTTTCTCAAGCCCGCGGGAGCGCGGGGCCGGCTTCCGGCCGTGCTGGCCCTGCACTGCCATGGCGGGATCAAGGCCCTGGGCTGGCGGAAGATCGCCCGCGGGCGATCTCCCGGACCCGCGCACCTGATGGCCCACCGGCCGGGCTACTACGACGGAACGTTCTGGGCGAACGAGCTGGCGCACCGCGGGTACGCCGTCCTGGCGCATGACGTCTTCCCCTTTGCCAGCCGCGGCGTCCGGGTCCGGGACGTCATCCACCGGGTGCAGGCGGGCGCCCCTGCGCAGGAACCCCGGACCGCGGCCGCGGTGGGCCGGTACAACCAGTGGGCCGGTGGCCACGAGCATGTGATGGCGAAGGCACTCTTCAACGCCGGGACGACCTGGCCGGGCGTGGTCTTCGCCGAGGACCGGGTGGCGCTGGACCTCCTGTGCGCTCGCAAGGATGTCGACCCGCGCCGGGTGGGGTGCGGCGGACTGTCGGGCGGTGGATTGCGGACCGTCCTGCTCGCGGGGCTCGATGACCGCATCCGCGCCGCCGTGTGCGCGGGGTTCATGACCACCTGGCGGGACCTGGCGACGGCCAAGTGCTGGACCCATGCGTGGATGTCGCACATCCCGCTCCTGCCCGCGGTGCTCGATTTCCCGGAGATCCTCGGCCTGCGCGCCCCGCTCCCCGCGCTCGTGTTGAGTACGCGCCAGGACGACCTCTTCACGCTGGGCGAGATGCGACGTGCGGACCGGATGCTACGGGAGATCTGGCGCAAGGCCGGCGCACCCCACGCGTACCGCACGACCTTTCGCCCGGGCCCCCACCAGTTCAACCGGCCGATGCAACGTCAGGCCTTCGCCTTCTTCGACCGCTGGCTGGGCCGGAAGACCTCCCCGACCTAGAAGGGCATGCCGGGCAGTCCGCCCGGAAGCCCGCCGCCGCCCTTGCCGCTCTTGCCGCCGTGTGAGCCGTGCGAACCGCTGTCGCCGCCATGCGAGCCGTGGGATCCGCCGTCGGCATCGCGCCCGCCCTTCGTGCGCTTCTCATGCGCGTCGCGCCGGTCCATCCGCTCCTGGTTCCTCTGCATCTTGCGCTCGAAGGAACTCGGCTTGCCCATCCCCCCGCCGCGGGGCGTGGTGACCCGTTGACCCTCAATGAGGGACATGCCGATCAACCCGGCGATGAGCATGCCCATGGCCTTTTCCGCCTCGGCGGCATCGTCCTTTTCCTTCAATTCCGCCGCGTCCACTTTGCCCTCATTGACATCCACCTGGACCTGGTCGGCATCATCCCGGGTCATCTCGTAATCGGTCCCCTTCACGGCCGTGATGGTCGTGGCACCGTACATCCCGAAGTCGCCCTCACCCTTGCCCCGGTCGATCAGGGCCTGGACCTTGCCCTTGAGCAGCTGGACCAGCGTGCGGACCGCGCCCCGCTTGGGCAGGCGCTGGATGACCACAGAGGTATTGGCGCCCAGCAGGATGAAGTGCCCGTCGTCGAACCGGATGTGCGCCCGGCTGTCGGCCAGCGTGAAGACCTGGGAACCCTCGGGGAGGGCCATCCCGAACGTCCCCGCCCGCGGCTGGGCCGCCGGCCCATCCTTGACCCGCACCATCCGGGTCATGGACACCAGGGTCGCGGTGGGCACCCCGGAGTCCGTGGAGGCGACGGCCGGCCGGGCCACGACCAGCCCCAGCACCGCCAGTCCCGCAAGGCCCATGCGCTTCATGCCCCGCATCGTATCACTCCGCGTGAAACCCGACCGGCATGGTGAAGGTCTGGGTCACCTGGGGCTGGTCGGCCGCCAGCGGCTCAAATTGGTACTGGCGGATGGCCTTGATGACCAACTCGTCAATCTGCTTCCACCCCGAGGTTTTCGTCACGAAGACATTGGGGTCCACCGCGCCGTTGGGAAAGATCCTGAACCGCACGACCACCTTCGCGTCCAGGCCCTGCTCGCGCGCCCAGTCGGGATACTCGATCGGCTCGGCATAGCGGACCTTCCGGCCAGAACCGCCCACGGCCGGCCCGGTGCCGGCCGTCGGGCCCGAGGCCCCGCCCTCGCCCGGGCCCGACCCCATCAGTTCCTCACCACTGCGGCGCGGTTTCTTGCCGAGCGGCACGAACTCCGGGGTGGCCACGACGACACTACCCCGCGTGGCGCGCTTGACGGTCCGGACCCGCGCGGTTCCCTTGCGGCCGCCCCGGACGGGCGCCACGGCCGGTCCCGCCGGCGCGGGGCCGGCGCCCGGGCCGGTGACCAGGGAAATCTCGGTGATGGCGACCACCCGGGGGGCGAGGAACTGCCCGAGCGTCGCCGCCAGGAGGAGGGCGAGGGCATGGGCGGCAGCCGAGAGGCCCAGCGACCGCGGCAGCCCGACGCTCACCGGCGGCGCCCGCCCCGCACGGCAGGCAGGGGCTCGGTGGCAATGGCGAGCTTGTCGGCACCCGCCTCCTTGGCCGCGTCCAGCGCCGCCACGACCACCCCATGCGTCAGTTGCTGGTCGGCCTGGATCACGACCATCTTGCCCTCCACCTTGAGCTCGCGCAGGAAGCCGACCAGCCGGTCCTTGGGCACCTCGGCGTCGTTGACGAAGTAGCGCTCATCGGATGTGATCGCCACGATCACATCCCGCTCGTTCAGCGAGGGCAGGGCCTGCGTCTTGGGCATCCGGATCTTGAGTCCGGCGGTCATCAGCAGGGGCGTCGTCACCATGAAGATGATGAGCAGGACCAGGAAGACGTCCGTGAGCGGCGTGATATTGATCTCCGCCATAGGCATGTGATCATCCCCGGTCGAGCCGATCTTCACGGCGTCAACGCTCCTTGGCGGGGGCGAGCACGTCGAGCGCCTCGCCGATGCCCAGTTCCAGCTCGGTGCCGGTCCGCCGGACGACCCGGATGAAATAGTTGTAGGCGGCGACCGCCGGGATCGCAACCATCAGGCCCGCCGCCGTGGCCACCAGCGCCTCGGAGATGCCGGCCGCCACGACATTCGCCCCGCCGGACCCCGCCTGGGCCAGGTCACGGAACGCCCGCATGACGCCCATGACGGTCCCGAACAGCCCGATGAACGGGCTGATGGAGCCGATCGTGGCGAGGATGGAGAGGAACTTCTCCATCTGGACCGTCTGGTACCGGGCGTGCCGCTGAAGGGTGGCCTCGAGCTCGTCGCGACGGACCGGCTTTTCCATCACCCGGCGGACGCCCTCCTTGAGCAGCGCGGGCAGCGGACCCGGGGTCTCGTCGCAGAGGACCACGAGCGCCCCCAGGTCGTCGCCGCGCTTGTGGCCCCGGCGGAACTTGAGGAAGAACTCATGGACGTCCATCCGGCAGGAGCGGAAGTACAGGATGCGCTCCACGATGACGCCGAACGACACGATCGAACAGCCGACCAACAGCCACATGGTCATCCCGCCGCGCGTGACGACCTCCCAGAGCCCCAGCCCACCGATGTTCATGCCGCCCTCCTTGGGACCATCATTCCGGATTGGCCCGTATTGTAACGAATCAAAATGCCGCGAGGACCGAGAGCGTCACCAGCCGCCGGGGTTCCGGGTAGCCCGCCCACCGCTCGATCCGGGAACCGAGCAGGTTCGAGCCCGCCACCCCCAGCGTCCCCCAGCGCACCGGATGCCACCCCACCCTGATCCCGACGTCCGTAAAG
>JAHFSL010000191.1 GCA_023265785.1 Candidatus Coatesiibacteriota bacterium
CGGTGGGCCGCGACATAGTGGACGGCAACCGGGAGGCGCTCGCGTTCGTCCGGGAGAATTTTACCCGCCATGGCATGATCATGTACCGCCTCATCCGGGACTGCCAGCGGGCCGGGACCATCCGCCGCCTGCCGTTCCCCACGGTGGTGGCCATGATCGCCGCGCCCCAGGCCATGCCGGTCCTCGCCGTGGCCGTCCTGGAGCGCGTGACCGCCGGCCGGTTCTTCGGCTTGCCCCTGGGGACCATCGCCCGACTTCTGCTGACCGACCGGGCCATGGCGCTCCGACTGGACCTCTCGCTCGGCGCGCTCGCCCCGGCCGGGTCCCGCGGATGATCGGCCTTGTCGTGGCCCTGGCGGCGCTGGCCGCACCGGACACGCCTGCGGGCGGCGCGCCGGTCTTCTCCGTCTCCTTCGCGCAGACCGTGCGCGACGCCGTCGCCGTCTCCGGGTCCCTCAAGGCCGCCGGACACGAAGCCGGCGCCGCCTCCTCGCGCGCCGCCGGCGCGATCAGCCCCCTTCTGCCCCAGTTCTCTGTGGACGCGAACTACCGCTATCTTGATGCCGTCCCCGAACTCACCGTCTTTCCGGGCAAGGCCCCCGTGGCCCTGGGCGCGCACCAGAACTATTCCGTGGGCCCGACCGCGACCTGGACACTCTGGGACTGGGGTGCCTCCTACGAAGCCTGGCAGGGCGCGGGCGACCGGGCGGCCGCCGAGGCGGCACAGCGGGACCTCGCCCGCCGGTCCGTGGCCCTGCTCGCCGCCGTCACGTACATCCAGGCCCAGATGGCGGCCGAGCAGGTGCGGCTGGTGGCCGATGCCCTCAAGGTGGCGCGCACCCAGCACCATGACATCAGCCTGCGCCAGCAGGCGGGCAACGCCAGCCGGCTGGACCTCCTCCAGGCGCACCAGGAACTGCTCGCACGCCAGCGCGCCTTCGCGCAGGCGCGCGCGGACCTGGCGGCCGGGCTGAACGACCTGTTCGCGCTGACCGCCACGGGGACCGGGCTGGACGCCTCCCTGCCGCTGGATACCCGTGCCGCCGCCGATCTGCCGGAAGGGAGCGAGCCGCCCACCCTGCTCGTCGCACTCGATCCGCTCGATGAGGCCCTGCTCGCCCTTGAGCCGGCGGGCCGCGGCGCACCCGATCCCCGGTTCCCCCGGATCCGGTACTACGACCGGCTGGCGGAGGCGTCCCGCCGCGCCGCCACGGGCCTGACCGTCTCCCGCCTGCCCCGGATCCAGATCACCAGCCGCGTCAGCCTGGACTACCCCAACGGGCCGATCCTGGAGCAGGTCACCCAGAAATCGGCCGGCGTCATGGCCACCATGCCGATCTTCACGGGGACGAAGCTGGTCCGCGATGCGCAGGAACAGCGCGACCATGCCGCAGCGCTCACGGCCCAGCGCGACAGCGCGGCGTCCGACCTGGCGCGCGACTGGCGCAAGGCGGCCGCCCGGCTGGCCCAACTGCGGGCGCAGGCCGAGCTGAACCGGCAGGCGATCGCCGAGGCGCAGGAAACCGCCCGGCTTGTCTACGACTCCTACCGCGGCGGCCAGGCGCGGTTCATCGAGGTCGAGACCGCCAACCTGCACACCCTTGAGGCGCAGGTCCAGGACGCCCGGACCCGCGCCGAGACCCTGACCCAATTGGCCATCATGCAAAGCCTGTCCAAGGAGGACTGACCCATGCCCCCCCAACGCATCCGCATCGTCGTCGGCGTGCTCGGCACCGTGCTGACCGGGCTTGTCGTCTGGCGGGTCTTCTTTGCCGGCGAGTTCCGGTATGCGGGCACCATCGAGGCCACGGAAGTGGATGTGCCCGCGCGCATCGCCTCCGTGATTGCCGCGCTGGAGGCCCACGAGGGCCAGGAGGTCCCCGCGGGGGCCGTCCTCGTCCGGCTGGCGGGCGAGGACATCCGGCTGGCCGCCGACCTCAACGAGCGCAATTACCAGCGGGCGCTCTCGCTGTTCAACAGCGGATCCATGGCGCAGGCCGAATTCGACCGCATCCGGTACCTGCGCGAGGACAGCGCGCTCAAGACCCGTTGGCTTTCCATCAAGGCTCCGCTGGCCGGCACGGTCCTCAATACCTATTTCGAGGCCGGGGAAATGGTCGGGCCCGGCGCCCGGGTGGCCACGCTCGCCGACCTGGCCGAAGTCTGGGCGTGGATCTACCTCCCCCAACCGGCCCTCGCGTCCCTCAAACTGGGTGAGCCGGTGACGGGCTCCCTTCCCGAACTGCGCGGCAAGGCCTTTCCGGGCCGGCTGGCAGTGATCCGGGACAAGGCCGAGTTCACGCCCAAGAATGTCCAGACCCGGGAGGAACGGACCCGGCTGGTGTTCGGCGTGAAGGTGGTGTTCCCGAACCCCGACCGGGTCCTCAAACCCGGGATGACGATCGAGGTCCGGCTGGCGCACTGACGGAGGTCACCATGCCACTTTCGCCGCTCGGCATCGAGGTGGACGGCGTCACCAAGCGCCTGCGCACCACGCAAGCCCTGCGCGGCGTCACCGCCCGGTTTGAGCCCGGCCGCCTCCACGGGCTGATCGGGCCCGACGGCGCCGGCAAGACCACCCTGCTCCGCCTGCTGGTCGGGCTCCTGCGGCCCGATGCCGGCACCATCCGGTTTCATGCCGGCATGGACACCGTGCCCTTCGACACGGTCCGGCCCGCCATGGCCTACATGCCCCAACAGCAGAGCCTGTACCCCGACCTGTCCGTGGCGGAGCACCTCGAGTTCTTCCAGGAGCTCTACCAGATCCCCGCCGAGGTCTACGCGGAACGCTCGGCCCGCCTGCTGGCGCTCACCCGGCTGGAGGCCTTTCGGGACCGGGCCGCCCGCCAGTTGTCCGGCGGCATGTACAAGAAGCTGGGGCTCATGTGCGCCCTCCTGCAGTCCCCCCGGGTCGTCCTGCTGGACGAGCCGACCAATGGCGTGGACCCCATCAGCCGCCGGGAGTTCTGGGCCCTGCTGTACGACCTCGTCGGGCAGGGCATCCTGGTCGTGGTGTCCACCGCGTACATGGACGAGGCCGAGCGGTGCGGTACCGTGCACATGCTGGATGATGGCCGCCTGCTCGCGGCGGGCGAGCCCCGGGCCCTGCTGGCCAGTGAGAAAGCCGCATCGTTTGAGGAGATCTTCCTGCGGTCAGCCGGGGCGACGGCCGGGACCCCATGACCGTCCCGGCCGTCGAAACCCGCGACCTGACCATGCGGTTCGGGTCCTTTACCGCGGTGGACCGGGTGACCATGACCGTGGAACGCGGGGAAATCTTCGGGTTCCTGGGTGCCAACGGGGCGGGGAAGACGACCACCATCCGGATGCTCTGCGGCCTGCTGGTGCCCACCGCCGGGATGGCGCGCGTCGCCGGCCACGACCTGCACGACGGGCTGGAGCCCGTGAAACGCAAGGTCGGCTACATGTCCCAGCGGTTTACCCTGTACGGCGACCTCACGGCGGGCGAGAACCTGGCATTTGCCGCCGCCCTGCGGAAAATGGACGAGGCCACCTTTGCCCGCCGCCGCGACGAATTATATGCCCTCGTCGGATACGACCACGACCCGAAAGTGCTCGTCCGGGACATGCCGCCCGGCGTCCGCCAGCAGATGTCGCTGGTCGCGGCGACGCTCCACGACCCCGAGGTCCTTTTCCTCGACGAGCCGACCGCGGGCGTGACGCCGACCTCCCGCGTCCGGTTCTGGCGGTTGATCCGGGCGCTCGCGGACGCCGGAAAAACGGTGTTCGTCACGACCCACTACATGGATGAGGCCGAGCAGTGCGGCCGGATCGCGCTCATGCGGGGCGGGAAGATCATCGCGCTGGACAGCCCGGCGGGACTGAAGGCGTTGGCATTCCCCCGCCCGCTCGTCGAGATCACCCCGGGGGCGGGGGTACCCCCGGACTGGCGCGACCGGTGGTTCGGCGGTGCCCGGTTGGGCACGCTCGTCCCGCATGGCCTGCGGTTCCACCTGGCGGTGCGGGATGCCGCGGCCTGGCGCGCGGCGGTCCCCACCCTCCCGCCCACGCTGGCCCTGCGCGAGATGATCCCCTCGCTCGAAGACGTCTTCATCGAAATGGTGGAGGGGGCGGACCGGTGACCGGCGCCTTCTCGCTTCGCCGCACTCGTGCCATCGCCCACAAGGAGGTGCGGCACATCCTGCGCGACCCGCTCACGCTCGGGTTCGCCCTGGGGCTCCCGCTCGTCCTGGTCGCCTTCTTCGGGTATGCCATTGACCTGGATGTGCGGAACATCCCGGTGGCCCACGTCAACCGGGATCTCACCCGCGCCTCCCGGCAGTTCATTGAGGTCTTCGACAGCTCCCAGTTCTTCCGGATGTCCCCGGCCCCGCCCGGAGACGCCGTGGGCCACCTGGATGCTGAACGGGCGCGCGCCGTCCTCATTATTGAACCGGGGTTCGGCCGCCGGTTGGCCCGCGGCCTGCCGGTCACCGCCCAGGTCCTCCTCGACGGCGTGGACAGCTCCACGGCGGGCTCCGTCCTGGGGTACCTCGGCGGCATCGAGCGGGCTGCCAACGAGCGGCTGACCGGCCGCCCCCTCCCCCGGCCGCCCCTCGCGCTGGAAACCCGGTATGTGTTCAACCCGGAACTGTCGAGCCGCTGGTTCGTGGTCCCGGGCCTGCTCGTGGTGGTCATGAGCATCATGTCCATCATGCTCACCGCCATGACCGTGGCCAAGGAGTGGGAGACCGGCTCGATGGAGTTGCTCCTCTCCACGCCCGTCCATCCCGGTGAAATCGTCCTTGGAAAATTGGCGCCGTACCTGGGACTCTCCTTCTTTGCCATCGGGCTGGTGTATGGGATCGCCCGGATCATGGGAGTCCCGTTTGCCGGGAGCCACCTCCTGCTGGAGCTGGGGTGTCTCCTGTTTCTGATCCCCTGCCTGATGCAGGGCCTGCTCATCTCGATTGCCACCCGCCAACAGCAATTGGCCATGCAGATCTCCCTGATGGCCGGGATGCTGCCGGCGTTCATGCTGTCCGGATTCATTTTTCCGATCGAAAGCATGCCGCTCTTCTTTCGCATCGTGACCCGCCTGCTTTCGGCGCGCTGGTTCATGGTGGTCGCCCGCGGCGTGTTCCTCAAGGACGCCAGCCTGATGGAACTGGCCGGACCCCTGCTCGCCCTGATCGCCATCGGGGCGTTCTTTACCTTCCAGGCGGTGCGCAAGTTCAAGGCGGATGTGGAGCCATGAATCCCACCATCAAGGGGTTTATCCGCAAGGAACTGTCGCAGGCCCTGCGGGACCCCCGCATGCTCCTGCTCATCTTCATGATGCCCGTGATCCAGATGACGCTGTTCGGGCTCGCGCTGAATGCCGAGACACGCAACATCCGGCTGGCGATCCTGGCCGACCCCGGCGACCGGGTCTCCTCCCGGCTGGCCGAACGGGCGTTCACCTCGGGGTGGTTCGTCCCCGTGGCCGCCGACCGCACCGACCCGGTGAGCGCCCTGCGGGCCGGCCGGGCTGACGAGGTGCTGATCGCGCCGGCCGGCGGCGCGACGCGCGCCGCGGGCCGCGGCCAGGCGGTCTTCCAACTGCTGACGGACGCGTCCAACGCCGTGCGGGCCCGGAGCGTTGAGAACTACATGAAGGCCATCGTGGGCCAGGTCACCGAGGACCTCCATCCA
>JAHFSL010000192.1 GCA_023265785.1 Candidatus Coatesiibacteriota bacterium
GGTCCGGGGATGGTCGGTTCCCCTACACTCAAGGCGGGTTCATCGCATGCACCTCAAGCTTTTCCGGGCAGGGTCCTTCCTCTTTTTGACCGCCTGCTGGTTCCCCCATACCGTCCGGGCCTACACGTGCACACTGGACGCCTATTCCAACGGGACGGTGGCCAATTCAACCGTGTTCCCCAATTGGAAATTGCTCAAGACCGGCTCGTTCGATGTGGTCCTTTGCAGCGGCTGTCCGGGCGTCACCGAAATCATCCAGGCCCTGACCGTCGTCAACTTCGGCACCGGGACCTCGGCCGACATCTCCGGCGTCTACTGGCAGGCCCGGTGCGGCGCCACGGTGTCGCCCCTGTACACCCTGACCTACGCAGGCGTGTTCATGGAGGATCTGGGGAGCCATCCCGCCTGGACCTGGGGCGGCGCGACTCCCGATCTCGCCGCCTGCGCGGCGCTGTGCGGGACCTGCGCGGGCCAGTTCACCATCGACCTCTTCGCCGACATCGGTCCCTGCCCGACGGAACTGGCGACGGTCGAGCTGGGCTTCCCCATCCATGCGGCGTCGAATCCCGTCTGGTGGGGCTCCATCAGCGACAACAACGGCTGCGTGGTCCCGTGGTACGACATGAGCGGGGCCGTGCAGACCATCCTGCATGTCCTCAAGGAGGCCGACCGGGACGCCGCGGCACCGGGCGACACGGTGACCTACACGGTCACCTACGGCCGCCCGGGAACCGCCGCGCTCTCCTCCATCACCGTCATGGACACCCAGCCGCCTTGGATGCACTATGTGGCCGGCAGCGCAGTGCCTGCCCCCGACCCCCTCTGGGATCCGGACTGGGGTCCGCCGGTCCGCCTCAAATGGACCATCCCGGGTCCGCTCGCCGTGACCGGAGGCCCGACGGGCCAGGTCACGTTCAAGCTGACGGTGGATTGGGGCAATACGGAATCATTTGAACCCGGATCGGGGGATGTGGCGGCCCCGGAGGGCGCCCGGCTCGACAACCGGGCCCAGGTGACGTGGAACGGACTCGTGGGGTGCGCGACTGACTCCTGGATCACCCAACCGGTCACGACGGTCGTCCGCCGCTTCCTGTTCTGGACGATCGGGGACAACGACCTGCTCTTCGCGCCGTCGCTCGGCCAGCCGCCCGACGAAATGATTTATTCCGTGTACCTCCAAAATCTCTCCCCCCAGAAAACCTGGTGGAAAGTCTCGGTGTGGGATACGGTTCCGCCCGAGCTGGACCCCTGGTGCTCCGGGTGCGGGTTTGACGACCCGTGCCTGGGCTGGACGATGACCCCCAGCGGGTGCGCCGCCGCGACCCCCGGCCGGCTTGTGAGCGGCGGTCAAACCCTCCTCACGTGGCGGCTGGACATGCCGCCCAACATGACGCTCTCGCTCCGGTGGAAATCCCAGATCCGTTCGGGGATCACCGCCGGCGCGACGGCCGTCAACAAGGTGAGCGTGCTCGAACTCGGGCAATCGTCCATTGTGGCAGGGACCGGACACTCGGGCGGGCCAAGGAATTTCGCCCACCTGGCTCCCGTCGTGCTCCAGACGACCTTTGTGAGCTATGTCGGCTATGCCGCCTCCTGCGTCCACAATGTCTTCGTCAACAACAAGGGGATTCCGCAGCCCGGAGGTTGCCCCGGGTTTTTTCTGGACTTCTTTGCCCTCAACAAGAAGACTCAGTTTGAGCTCCGGGCCCTCGAATACGAGGCCCAGCCTTTCGCGCTTGTGGGGGGCATTTCGGGATCCATCGGCTGTCTGATCGGGGACTGTCTCGGCGGGTTCCCCGGGAACGCCGGATCCTGCCCGGTGGGGGGCGTTCCGGGCGGCGGCATCGCGGGCTGCAAGATCGAGCGAATTCCCGCGGTCTACGACCCGACGGGCTGGAAGTCGGTGTGCATGGCCTTCCCGTCCCATTTCATCTATAAATTGACCTCCAATGCCCCGGTGCTCTGGCAATTGCTGACTCACATCTCCCAGCTGAACGACGACAACCACACGCCCGCTCCTTCCAGCTCCTTAAGTTATGTCGGCCTCATGCACTACGCGTGGCGCCGCGATGACCCGTTCGACGGCGCCGGCTTCGGCGACTCGTTCTCCCTCATCAACACCTCGCTCGATGCCTGGGGCGTCGCGTCGCCGGGCTTGCAGACCACCGTGCACCTGTTCAAGTTCAACTACGCCTCCCTCCAGTGGGACTATGTGAAGACCTACGATCTGGACCAGGAAAGCCAGGCCTACGTCCTGGGCACCAGCCCAGCGGAGAACGGTGCATGGCGGACGATGTCCTCCGATGCGCGGCTGATCGTGGATCACGGGTTCAATCTGGGCGACCCGATCTGCGCGCCGACGTATTATTGCGGAAATAATTTTGCGACGTATATGCCGGCGCGTGAGACCGGGAATGTCGTCAAGGACGCCCCGGCGCACTTCTATGGACTGGTGGCCGCCTCGGACTGGCTCGTGAAGGTGGCCGTCGGCAACCTGGGCGCCGCGACGGCCAGCTACCAGGTGTGGCGATATGTCCCGGCCAATACGCTTCCGCCGGCCGGAATGCCCAGCCAGCTCAACGGCACGGGCGGATCCTGGGTGGCGACCACAGGCGTCCTGGCCGTCCCGCCGGGCCTTGCCGCCCCCGGGAACCCGGACATTTACAGTACGCTGGGGGCGGCGTTCAACGCCAAGTCGGTCGCGCTGTACAAGGTGGAGCTGAGCGCCGGCGGACCGGTCCAGATCATGCACGGCGGCGTGGTGTACACGTCAAACTCGAGCGGCTCGGTCATGCACGCCCTGGACGGCCAGCAGACGGGGACGGAATTCTGGCTCCACCAGGGCAACGCGTGGGTGGACACCGGGTGTACCCGTTCCAACATCCAGACCATCGCGTCTTTTGCCCCGCGGACCGGCATGGGCATCCGGCTCGTCTCCGAGGACGGGTACAGCGCGTCCTACACCTCGACCGGCCCCGACCAATGCATCTCGTTCATCGCCATTACTGAAACGGCGGTAAGCGGCAAGCGGAACTACCGCCTCACGGTCCTCCCGGGTCCGGCGTTCGGCCGGGTCATCACCCAGCACATCGATAGCTTGACCACCCAGAAAGGCTACACCGCGCCCTTCCTGGCCACCGGCACCCACTATCTGATCGTGGCCCCGCCGGTGGCCTTCGTCGGTCAGTCCTTCTGGATCACGGTGGCGGTGTACGACTCAACCGGGACGACCAAGGTGGATTATTGCGGCACCTCCTCCTTCACCTCAACGGACCCGGGAGCCCAACTCGAGGGAACCGCGATGGACGCCTACAACTTCACCTGGAGCAGTTCGATCGCCTGCCCCGCCGCGCCTGACGAGAACGGCGTCAGGATGTTCGTCAATGTCACGCTCACCCGGCTGGGTCTCCAGACGATCGTGGGGACCGATACGGTGGACGGCTCCATCACGGGCCTCACGGCCGTGGTCGTGGTGGGGACGGACGTCAAGCTCACCAAGGAACCCCGACTGGCGGTGGGTGCGTCGGGCGACACGGTGTCCTTCCGGGTCTGCTGGAGCAATTATTCCTCCGCCAGCGCCTTCACCTTCGTCATCACCGACGCGGTGCCCATGGGCACGACCTTCCTGCCGGAGGCCGGAACGGCCGCCTTTGACTGTGGCAGTACGGACGGCGTGTCAATCATCCCCGCCTACTCAACCGCAACCTCGGTGACGCCGCCGGCCGCGTTCACCACCGCGAATCCTCTGGCCGGAACCCGGTGGCTGCGCTGGACCATCCCGATGGCCGGAGTCGCCACCACCGGTTGTGCATGCTATCGCGTGACAGTCAATTGATGGGAGCCGGGACGCGACAGCCCGTCCGCGGGCTATCGCGTCACGGTGAATTGACCCCGGCCACCCGCCTCCTCGTATCAGGGGAGCAGCTGGCCGCGTTGCGAACGCCGCCGCGGTGGGCGCCGTTGCGCGCGGCTTGGCGGCGGGTGGGCCGCCAGACGGAAGCGTTTGTGCGCGATGGTTCGATCCCCGTGGATCTGACGGGCCACAACTGGACGCTCGTCCGAGCCCGCGGCGCCCAGACCCGGGTCGTCACGCTCGCCGCGTGGCACCGGGCGACGGGCGACCCCCGGTTCCTCACCGCGGCCCTGGGACAGGTCGAGGCGATGCGTGACTGGACCTACTGGTGCTGGGAACCCTGGCGTGCCGGCGACCGCCGGCCGGAGGCCGCCTTCGACCTGGCCTCCGGCGAAAATGCCATGACGCTGGCCCTGGCGTGGGACTGGCTGGCCCCCCGGCTGGACCCGCGCGGCCGGGCGCTGATCCGCGAAACCGCCGTCCGCCGGGCCCTCCGGCCGTTTCTGTTCCGAACCGCCCTCCGGCAGAAGCCGTGGTGGTGGCGTCACCCCTCCTCGAACTGGAATTCGGTCTGCGCGGGGGGGGCCGGGATGCTGGCGACGGCCCTGGGCGACGCCGCACCCGGAACCCGACGGGTCCTCGCCCTCGCGGACCGGAGCCTGGCGCCCTTCTTCGGCTCGCTGGGCCGTGATGGTGGCTGGCCGGAAGGACTGGCGTACTGGGGCTACGGCATGCGGTACGCTTACTGGTACCTGTTGAGCCGGGAGCGGGCCACCGGCAGGGCGCACCCGTTCGCGCGGATTCCGGGTGTCCGCCGGACGCTCCGGTTCCCACTGGTCTTCTCACCCGGAGGCGTCGCATGCAGTTTTGGCGACCTCAATTCGTTCCGGCCGCTCCCGATCCACTGGGCGGCGGCGGCCCGGTTCGGCGAGCGGGGCGTGCTGGCCGAACTGGACCGGCGGCTGGAGGCGGCACCGGGAGGTGATCCGGCCTCCACCTGGCCCCATGACGCCGAACTGCTGTTGTTGCATCCCGGCGCCCCGTCCACGGCGCCCGCCGACTGGCCGCGGCACGCGGTGATCGGCAATGTGGGCTGGGGCTATGCCGCCGACCGGTGGCCCCGTCCCCGGCTCTATGCCGCCGTCCGCGGCGGCGACACCGGGGTCCCGCACGGCCATCAGGACTTGCTGACCCTGTTCGTGGTGGCGGATGGGGAGCGGCTGGTGGACAGCGTGCCGGTCACCGGATACCACGATGCCACCTTCTCCGAACGGCGATTCGAGTTATATGAAACCTCCGCCCCCTCCAAGAACACCGTGCTGATCAACGGGCTGGGCCCCGCGGTGGCCGGGCGGGCGGCTATCCGCGCCGTCACCGTGTCCGGCGCGTCCGGCCTGCGGCTCGACGCCACAGCGGCCTACGGCAAGACCTGGGAAGGGCCGGTGGTCCGGCGGGCCATCCGACACGTCTTCCTGCTCGGGAGCCGGGCGGTCCTGGTCGTGGATCGCGTGTCCCTGCCGCATCCGGGATTCGTGGAGTCCAGGTTCCATACCTACGCCGCGCTGGCGCTGGAGGGCCGCCGGGGTGCCGCCATCCGCGGCCGGCGCGCCCGGCTGCGTGTCTCCTTCACCGCCACCGCGCCGACTCATATCGCCGTCGGGCGGGGCCTGCCAACGCTTACGCATGAGATCCCGCCCAGGGTCCTGCGCCACCAGACCGCGGGACGGGAGACCGCCGTGACCATGGCCGCCCTCTTTTCCCGCGGTGGCCGCCAGCGCGTCACCCTGCGACCG
>JAHFSL010000193.1 GCA_023265785.1 Candidatus Coatesiibacteriota bacterium
GCGGACCTTGGGATTCTCATCTAACGGTTGTAGGTCAAATGAAACCAGAGAGCTTGGCCTTTGTCGTGGGGTGTAGCGGGAAGGCCTGTTGGTGAATGACCGATGGCTGCGCTCCGCCACGCTCGAACAGCACACTCAGGCTCTCGCTGGTGAGATCCCATTTGGCGAGGACAAACAGGTTGATGTAGGGAGCTGGCACCCGCACCTGGACGCGCGCCAAATCCACCAGCCCTCGTGGCCCTCGGGGGTCCTCGCTCACCTTGCGGATGAAGTAGACGGCGGGGCGGAACCCCGTGGCGCGGTGCCGGCGCGTCGGCCTCACGTACCCCAAGTATTCCTGGTAGGCGCGGTTGAATTGGACCAAGCGCGGGTCCACCTCGCGTGGCGACCGAAAACGAAAGCGATTCCAGAACTTGCGGGCGAACACACTGTTCGCCCCCTCCACCGACGCCTGATTCCACGGACGGCGGGGTGCGGTAAACACGGGGGTCACGCGTTGGGTGATCAGCCAGATCGGCACCGCGCTCAACGTCCCCGGCCACGGGCTGCTCGCGGCAAACCCAAACCCGTTGTCGATCTTGATCATGTCCGGCCGCTCGAACCGGTCAAAGAAGGCCTGGCACCCCGCCATGGTCACTTCGGCCGTTTCCGCCTCCACCCGCTGGAAATACTTGAGTTTTCGCTCGCCCAGCAGGGAGAACGCCAGAAAGTGAACCGGGGCGGTCCGCCCCTGCAGAAACTTGCGACCGATGAAGTCGACTTCCAGTCGACTCGCTCCCAAACTCGCCAGCGTCCCTTCCGGATAGCAGAGATAGCGCGCCGCCCCCCGCTGGCGCGGCTGACGAACGGTCGTCCGGCCGTGCTTGCGCAGCGTGCGGCCGATATAGCGCAGCGAGGGGATCACCGTGGCGGGATACCGCGTCCGCCAAGCGTGGTGAATGGCCGTGGCCCCCGTGAAGAACGCTCCCGGCTTCCCCCGAAGGAGGTCGTGGAGCGCCAAGACCCGCTGGTCGGTCCCGGCAGAATACAAGCGACTCACCCCGGCCGGCCAGCCGCGACGATCAGGAGTCACATCCTGGGCAGGACTCGTCGTCCACCTCGTCACGAAATCCCAGCTCACCCCAAGTTGACGGACGATCTCAGCTTTTGTGATCTTTTTTTGAAATGCCAGGCGTTCACCAAGGCCCGGAGCGCCATCCTCGCCGGTTTCTCCATGCCACAGCCCTCCTTCATCGCTCCTCAGCGGGGTCTGCTCCATCCTAGCCCACGGTGGTGCAACACCTCTCTGGTTTCATCTGTCACTCAACCTCTACGAACTTGTCGCGGGCCGGCGGCCCATCCCCGGAGGGACCGCGCTGGAGATGCTGGCGAACATTCCGATCCATATCCCGCAGGGGCCCACCGCGGGCGCTGAACCCGTTCTCGATATGATCGCGCTCAAGTGCCTGGCCAAGCACCCCGCGGACCGGTTCAGTTCGGCCGAAACATTTGCCAATGAACTGGGGCGCTGGCTTCGGTCTGAACCATCCGTCATTTTCCCGGTCAGCCGCGTGCGGCGCACCGCTCTCTGGACTCGCAGGCACCCCATGGCGGCGTTGATGGCGAGCGCTGTTTCGATCGCATCGGTCCTTGGCGTCTGGGGCCACCAGGCCCGGATGCGCTCCGAGCTCTATTTCGAGCGCGTGGCGCTGGTGGAACGGGAGCTGGCCGCCACCAATTTCCGGCGCGCGGAGGAACTCCTGGAGGCCTGCCCCCGAAGTCTCCGCGGATGGGAATGGTCCTGTCTGCGGCCGTTGGTGGACCGGGACGCGCCGGTGCTCCAGACCGGCGTGCCCTCGCTGGGCGCCGCCATCAGCCGGGATGGCCGCCTTGCCGCCGCCGCCGGGCTGGACGGGAGGGTCCGGTGCTGGGACACCGCATCCCGGGTCCTCCTGTGGGAGCGCGCTTGCTTTGCAGGTCCCGCCCGCGGCGTGGCGTTCGATCCGGCGGGACGGAGGCTCGCCGTCGCCGGCGGCAACTATGACGTCCCGGGCGACGCGGCGATCCGGG
The DNA here is from genome assembly GCA_023265785.1 of Candidatus Coatesiibacteriota bacterium. Lineage (GTDB taxonomy): Bacteria > Oederibacteriota > CAKKQC01 > CAKKQC01 > CAKKQC01 > JAHFSL01. Next base: position 2,050 of record JAHFSL010000193.1, read on the forward strand.
TCCTGGACGCGGCCTCGGGAAGAGAACTGCTTGCGCTGGCCGGTCAGCCGTTCAATCCGTGGCGGGTGATCTTCAGTCCCGACGGCCACCGGCTGGCGTTTTCGGGCGGCGGGAAATCGCCGGGAAAGCGCGGAGGACTGCGCCTGTGTGATGCCGCCACGGGGGCGGGTCTTGCCACCCTGGGGGACGTGCGGTCCCGCGTCTTCGGGATCGCGTTCAGCCCGGATGGGTATCGGCTGGCGTCAGCCGGGGATGACGGGCACGCCCGGATCTGGGAGCTTGCATCCGGACGGCAGATCGTGGAGACCAGCGGCGAGCCGGGTGCGAATTTTTGTATGGCTTTCAGTCCGAATGGTCGATGGCTGGCGACCGGCGGCGGCCGGCTCAATTACGGCGACAGCGGGAACGTGACGATCTGGGATGCGGCCACGGGCCGGATGGCGTTTCCGCTTTCCGGACACACGGATGAGGTGTGGGGCGTGGCGTTCAATCCGGATGGCTCGCGGCTGGCTTCGGCCAGCAAGGACCACACGGTCAAAATCTGGGACCTTCAGGCTCGCCGCGAGGCCCTCACCTTGCACGGTCACGCCGACAACCTGTGGGCCGCGTCCTGGAGTGATGGCGGCATCCTCCTGACCGCCGGTGAGGACGGACAGGTCCGGCTCTGGGGCGTTCCGGGGCCACCGGATCCGGTAGTGGAACCGCCGCCCGTGCGGCTCACCGGCCACGCGGACCGGGTGTGGTGCGTGGCCTATTCGCCGGACGGGACCCGGCTGGCTTCGGGGTCCGAGGATCGGACCATCCGTATCTGGAACCTCGCAACGAATCGGGAGGAGCGGGTGCTCGACGGTCACACGGCCGGCGTCCGGGGCGTCGCCTGGAGCCCCGATGGCCGCCAGCTGGCCTCGGCCAGCTATGACAACACGGTCCGGTTATGGGACCCGCGGTCCGGTGCCACCCTCGCCGTGCTCTCGGACGAGGACGGGGGGTGGAATCACGCCATCGCATTCGATCCCCGGGGGGGGCGCCTCGCCACCGCCAGCAATTACGGATTGACACTCTGGGAGACCGGTCCGCCGCCCCGCCACCGGACCATTCAAGGCCACCGTTGGGTCATTGGCGGGCTGGCCTACCTGCCCACAGGTGAAGGATTGCTGACCGGAAGTTGGGACCGGACGGTGGTGTTCCGGCAGCCGGACACCGGGGCGATTGTGAGGACCATGCGCGGGCATACCGGGCGCATCTGCTCGGTGGATGTCTCGCGGGACGGCGCCACGGCCGTCACGGCCAGCAATGATGGCACCATCGGGGTCTGGAATACCGCCACCGGACTTGTCCGTCTCCGCCTGCGCGGCCATGCCATGGGGGTGCTGGACGCTGTCATCAGCCAGGACGGCCGGTGGGTGGCATCGGCCAGCCGCGACCAGACGGTTCGCCTTTGGGACGCCATCACCGGGACCGAATTGCGCCGTTGGCGAGGGCACGCCGGTTCCCTGCGCGCCGTGGCATTCAGCCCCGATGGCCGCCAATTCGCCGTGGCCAGCGGGGCGGAACACCTGGGCGAGATCGCGCTCCGGCCCGTTCCCCGTCCCTAGCCGGACCGCACACTTTTCGCCCCGACGTCGCCTGATCCCTTGAGGGGGCAAAGACCCCTGAGGAGGGACTCCATGAGGGAAGAATCGACGGCGTATGGAATCGCGTGGGCCCGGGGTGGATCGGAGGAGGTCATTCGGACGGCGCTGTTCCATCTCCTGGAGACGGGCCAGGCATGTCGGGACGAGGTGTTCACTCCCGGCCGGCCGGTTCAGCCGGCCTTTCGCGTCGCCCCCGGGCGGCGGGCGCCCGGCCATGGCATCACACGGGCGGTGTGGTCGTACCTGGATGGCGGGGCGCATCCCGCGGCCCTCATCGAACATCAGGGGTTGCGGACCCTGATTGACGCGGGCTGTTCACGAATGGCCCGTCATGAGTCCTTCGCCAAGACGGGTCGGGAGAGCGTGGAACTGCTGAAGGTGGCCAAGGGTGGAACCCGGATCCTCATCGGGACGGCGTGGGAATCCTTTCACCGCGCGCTGGAAAGCGGCAAACGATATGTCGAGCCTGGAAGCCGGCCGTCGGCGTGGGAGCGTTTCCTCTGGTCAATCGGGATCTGGGGAGGAGGTTGACATGACTGATGGGGCAGGAGGGATGCGCAGACGGCCGATGACCTGGGAGGAGAGGAGTCGGCTGGAGCGCCGATTCCTCTGGTTTCCTGTTGGCCTCTTCCTTCCTCCGTTACTCGTCTATGGATTCATTGCGCTTGGCGGCACTGATGAAGTGGGTACACGATATCAAGGGGACCCGGTCATGGCCTGGAAGGCCGCCAAAGTGACATTCATCGCGTTCGGAAGCGTTCTCGCGTTCCTAGGGTCCCGGCTGATCCGGGCCCTGCACAAGGGCATGGTGACACTCTTCACCGCTCGTGTCACAGGCAAGCGAAAGATTGAGGACGGGGAAGGTGGATGCACCTGGCGGCTCGAGCTCGCGTTAGGAAGTCCATTGAAACACCTCACGGTCACCGCTTCTGAGTACGACTCAACATTTCTTGGCCAGATGCTGGAGGTGACCTGGGAGCCAATCACTCGAACGCGGTTCCAGACCATCTGGGTGCCCGGGGGAATGAGTGGTCGAGAGGCCGGTTTTCAGGGGCTGGCGAAACCCGCGAATCCTCATTTGGAAAACACGCCAAATCGGGAGGTGTCGCGATGAAACCAACGCCCCGGATTCCATGGTGCGTGGCCTTGCTGGTCATGCAGTGGGGGTGCGCCCCGGTGCAGGCGGTGCGGCCGCCGGCGGCGGTGCCCACGCTGGACGCGGCGGGCCGTCAGAAGCTGTACGACGACTGGCATCTGGAAACCAGAACCCGGGAACTGGGTCTCGCTCTGCCCCTGGTCCGGGTTTTCCCGTCCACCACCTGGAAGCGCGCCGATGGGTCCTACGAGGCGGGACAGGTGCGGGATCTCATGGCGGCCTACCCGGAAACGAGGAAACTCTCCTCGTTCCGCTGGGCGCCCGTCCTGGGGTATTTGGGGATGGAATTGGGACTCGAGGCCGCGTGGAGTGCCAGCGTGATCCCGCTCGCGGGACTGTATGCGACGATCGCCATTGCGGAGGCTCCGGGAGTGTTCTTCGGAATCCCGGATCCTGACGAGACCGACCGGCTCCGGATGGCGTACAACCGGGCACTGGCGGCTGACCTGGGCCTCGCGCCACCCCCCCGGGAGCCGGTTGCAGAAGGGCATCGGGCCGGCGCCGGCTGGCTCGGGGGAAGCCTCGGCCTTGAGGGATTCATGGGACTGTCCGCCCAGCCACGCGACGATTTCGACGCACTCTACGCCGGAGGTATCCGGTGGAATAGCGCGAAACTCGACGGACCTCCGCTCCTCGGCGCTGCGTTGGACTATGCCTTCTCCGATCGGCTCCAGGCGGGGGTGCTGTGGGAGCCCTGGCTCCCCAAGCGGGAAACCATCCACTATCGCAATGGATTTGAGGACCGATGGAACCTGGACGCCGCGGGCGTGCTCGGCCGCGTCAGATTGTTTCTTCCGGCATCGCC